>NZ_JAKEVZ010000066.1:0-307 GCF_021491425.1 Mariniradius sediminis
AGGCAGCAATCACGTCCATCACTTACTCCATAGGCGGACGGTACTGTGAATCGGGGTTATCCAAAACAATAACCCAATCCTGACCGACTCCGAGGGTAGGCGGCTTGATTTCAAGCACGTCTTTGCGGTAGGTAGAGATACCTCGAACTACATGCCCGATCCTTGGATCCACAAACCAGATCTTGATATCAGAGCTTTTCATGAAACGGGTATCCACTTTGATGGTCTTGCCCACCGGCATATAGATCATAGCGAAATCATTGTCCTTGCCGCGAAAAGCGGTAATGAATTCGGAATTCTTCATGCT
>NZ_JAKEVZ010000067.1:0-306 GCF_021491425.1 Mariniradius sediminis
GTAACCGTCGAGGAGCCGTTCAGGGTAAAACCGGTGACTGGGGCTAAGTCGTAACAAGGTAGCCGTACCGGAAGGTGCGGCTGGAACACCTCCTTTCTGGACGGGCCGCCGCCGGCGCCGTTCCATCCGATCGTTTCGCTTTTCCGGGTTTTGCCCGGGGGAAGTTCATTGACGTGCTGAAACCGAATATGCGGCGGGCCCCTTGCCGCGGAGCGATCCGCGGGTTGGGGTCCCGTCGGGCGCCGTGCCCGGCAAAAGGGGGCACGGCGCGAAGCAAGTAGAGAAGGGCGCACGGGGGATGCCTGG
>NZ_JAKEVZ010000068.1:0-306 GCF_021491425.1 Mariniradius sediminis
GACCAACAACATTTTGCTTCTGCTTAACCAGAGATTTGCACGGTCTTAACATCAGGCTTCTTAACCTCTTCCTTGGGAACAGTGACAGTGAGAACCCCATTTTCCATAGAAGCCTTCACTTGATCCACTTTGGCATTTTCCGGCAATCTGAACCTCCTCATGAACTTGCCACTGCTACGCTCCACGCGATGCCACGTGTCGTTCTTATCTTCCTTCTCAACGTTCCTCTCTCCGCTGATCTGAAGAACCTTATCATCTTCAATCTCTACCTTCACTTCCTCCTTCTTCAGCCCTGGAATATCAGCC
>NZ_JAKEVZ010000069.1:0-306 GCF_021491425.1 Mariniradius sediminis
GGGAGAGAAAGAGGGAGGAAGAGAAAGAAGGGGCAAAGTATCTGAGGATGGAAAGAAGGGTTGGGAAGTTCATGCGCAAGTTTGTGCTACCTGAAAATGCCAACACTGATGCAATCTCTGCCAAGTGTCAAGATGGGGTGCTCAGTGTCACTGTGCAGAAACTGCCTCCACCTCAACCTAAGAAGCCAAGGACTATTGAGGTTAAGGTTGCTTGATCTTTAAGCGTTTCGCTTTTAGGCAAATGTTGTGTGGAACTGTTTCTGTTAGAGGCGCAGAGTTCTTACATTTCAGTTGTTACTAGATTTT
>NZ_JAKEVZ010000070.1:0-298 GCF_021491425.1 Mariniradius sediminis
TTAATTTATCCAGTGTTCCCGCAGGCAATTTGTCAAATGCTGCATTCGTGGGCGCAAAAACGGTAAAGGGACCTGCGTTGGAAAGCACATCTACTAATCCGGCAGCCTGCACAGCTTTCACCAGTGTCGAATGATCTGCACTTCCAATTGCCACTTTTACAACGTCTTTCTGGGAATCATCGTCCTTAACCGCAGATTGTCCGCTTAGCGGTGTTTCAACGGCAGCGGCAGCATTGTCAGAAGCGGCCTGATCGCCGCAGGAATGCATCAGGAGGGATGCTCCAATCAGGAGGGGAAT
>NZ_JAKEVZ010000071.1:0-294 GCF_021491425.1 Mariniradius sediminis
ATCCCACCAGACCAGCAGAGGTTGATCTTTGCTGGGAAGCAATTGGAGGATGGAAGGACTCTTGCTGACTACAACATTCAGAAAGAGTCTACTCTTCACCTTGTGTTGCGTCTTCGTGGTGGATTTTAAAAGTTTGAGAATGTTCTGTAGGTCTCTTGCTGAAGTCTAAGCCTGTGGAAGTCTAGCATATCTTTGGTTTTTATGTTCCTAACTTGTTAATGTGTGCTTCTCGGGTCCATAGTGGCCCTTGAAACACTATGGTTGGTTGTGGTCTGTTTCTATAATTCTGTCCAG
>NZ_JAKEVZ010000072.1:0-292 GCF_021491425.1 Mariniradius sediminis
ATCTCGAGAATTTGATAAGGTATTCCGGGATTTCAGAAAGGCTAATCAGTAAATATATGGACTTGTAATCAGTAGGTCGCTGTCCACGATGTCTCCCGATAACCATCGGGACGGGACGATCCCGGCATGGGGCTCAAAAGGGCAGCAGAGATGTTGCCTTTTTTTATTTTCAGCCTATGGAGACCCATTTTGTCTACATACTCTACTCCCCATCAACAGGTAGCTACTACATTGGCCAAACGATGGACTTGGAAAACCGGTTGATACAGCACAACAGCCACTTTTTCAAAGA
>NZ_JAKEVZ010000073.1:0-292 GCF_021491425.1 Mariniradius sediminis
GTTGTTACCTGCTCTTGTAAAAGCGGATCCGGAGGCACTTGCGGCACAGTTGGCTGCTTCGATAACATTAGGTGTTGGACAGTTTTGTACCAATCCGGGATTATTATTCATACTGGAAGATGCAACTACAGACAAGCTCGTTCATGCGCTTACAGAAGCCCTGAAAAAAGCTGCCGCCGGCGTGATGCTGAACAGTTCCATCTGCCGGAGTTATTATACTAACCGAACCCACCTTAAAGGAATAGCTGGTGTGAAGGCATTACTGGAAGGAGAGGACGCTTTTGACAGTTGT
>NZ_JAKEVZ010000008.1:0-266459 GCF_021491425.1 Mariniradius sediminis
TCTTTTTTGACTTTAAAATTAACTTATCCACCGTTTTCAACAAGTTATCAGTCTCCCCCCGGACCCCCCTCATTGTTGATAACTATACCGCTATTCTTAGAATATTAACATTTCATAAATCTAAAGGCTGGCAAAGTAGGAAATCGTCACACCAAATACTTCCCCTATGCCGTCAGCGAGATTTTCGTTGCGGGTACCTGATTTTTGCGTGGCTTGCTGTATTTGATTTTTACATTCCCGTTGAACCACCTTTTGTTGTCTTTTGGCGGAAAACTTTTTGATATCATCGGGACAGAAACGGCATACTTTCGTCCTTAGGCCATTTGAATATCAATTACTTGATTGGAAATTAAACCAAGAATCAAGAGTGATTCATGATGTTTAACCTAACCTTTCCAAACTATGAAGATTTTTAAGACAGTGATGGCGTGTTTGCTTACTATGATGCTCATGCCAGTTATTTCCCACGCCCAGGAACCCGTAACGACCCTGGAATTTCAAAATGCGGCAAAAGCTTTGGAGGTGGTGCAGAAATACACCAAAGCACTTCAGGCCGGAGATGTAGCCACCATGACAGCACAATTGGCGCCCGGAGCCATGGTCTATGGTTTGGGTGGTGGCTTGGATTCACTCAATGTGTCCCAGCACAAAGACTACTATACTAACAGCACAAATCAGTTCAAACACACGCTTTCGCAGGAACTTTATCTGCCCGTCAAAGTCACCAACAATTGGAACGAGGGCGAATGGGTCCTGTCTTGGGGCGTAAATACGGTTCAAAACAAGGCCACGGGCAAAACGACAAGGATCCCCTATCATACCGCAGGCCTGATTGTCAATGGCAAGATCGCTAGGTTACATTATTGGTATGACATGCTAAATGTCCTGAGGGGGCAAGGTTATGAAATAAAACCACCTTCCAATTGAGACTTTTTTTGTTGAAGACGATTGACTTTTTTCAGGCATTTGGAAATTGATTTTTCCAAGTGCCTTCATTTTTTTGATAGTGCTGAGTATCGAAAATCAGCATTTATTCTTTTATGGGAGCTTTGGCTATACTTTTTAGATTTTAAAGCCGGAAAGAAATCACCTGCATTCGGAAAGAAATACAGCACTTTGGTCCAAGATCGGTTTTGGGATTGTCTCATTCTCCTAATTTATATCTTAAAGTGCATGCCTCTCTCGGTACGACTCCAAGATGGCGTTCCACAAATCAATATTTATGTCTACCGAGTGCTAAAATCGCTTGGAAATGAGTAAATTATAAAGGGATTTTAAACTAATCTATTTCAACATCAACGAGCGATTACTGGTATGCATCAAGCTTGAATTTTAAACCCAAAAAGAAATGAAATTTTTGATTGTAGATGATGAAAGAGACGTGGAGATGCTGTTTCGGCAGAAGTTCCGCAGGGAAGTCCGAGATGGCTTGTTTGAATTGGAATTTGCCTTTTCGGGCAATGAAGCCCTAGAACTCCTGAGGAGTCATCTTCCTCCCGAGGTGATGTATATTTTTTCGGACATCAATATGCCGGGTATGACAGGATTTGAGCTCTTGGAAAAAGTGAAAGCCGAGTTTCCAGCAATTCAGGTAAGCATGATTTCAGCCTACGGTGATACCGAAAACCACGACAAAGCCATCAAGTCCGGAGCGAAAGAGTTTTTCACCAAACCCATTGATTTTGATTCCCTAAAGGCAGAGCTGCAAGAAATCCTCGACACCAACCAATAACACATGAACCCAGGCAAGCAAATAATCCGAGCTTTAACCATCGTTCTTTCCCTATTCCTGAATCTCGCCCAAGCGCAAACCATTGAAACACAGTTTGTTTCCGTTTCAGAAGGGCTGGCATCGCCTTTTGTGCGGGATGTAATCCAAGACAGCTATGGCTTGATTTGGGTGGCGACCAACAACGGGGTCCAAAAGTATGATGGGCTGAAATGGGAGACTTTCAAAAACATCCCCGGGAAATCCACCAGCATCCAAAGCATCAATGCCTGGGGACTCGAGGAAGATGCAGAGCGCAACATCTGGGTAGCCAACGAACGAGGAGTTTCCAAATATGATCGCATCAGGAACGTTTTTGTCAATTACGATTTCGAGAAGGAATTTGCCTTGTATGAAGGCGCTGGACGGACTTTCAATGTTTTTATTGATTCGGAGAATAGGGTATGGGCGACGACGCAGTACGTTGATTTGGTCCTTTTTGATCCCGAATCGGACAAGTGGGTATATCCAAAATATGAAATACCAAATATCAAGGAGCCGACACATAATGGGATGTCATTGGCGTTTGCGGAGGACAAAGGTGGCGGGTTGTGGTTTGGCTCTTTCATCCACGGACTGATGTACCGTCCCAAGAATGGCGATGCCTTTAGGCCCGCAGGACTGAATAATCAACCTACTTCATTTTTTTCCGATCCTGAAAACAGCATTACCGCGCTTTTTTCCGATCCAAGCGGAGTACTTTGGATGACCACGCTGCAGGGAGTCTACAAGTATTATCCAAAAGAGGGGATACTCAAAACGATCAAGGAGTATGATTTCGGAGCAAGAGAAGCGAGTTCCAATTGGAACAGGATACTCGCGGACAAAGAGGGCAACGTATGGATTTCCAACAACAATCACGGGATGCTGAGATTCGAGGGGCATTCGGATAATTACCAGGAGATCGCGCTTTCAGATAGCCGGAGGCTAAACAGTGGTGGATGGGAAATTATCCTCACTGATTTCATGATTGACAAATCGGGGATTTTTTGGTTTGGAAGTTCGACCAAGGGACTCATCAAATACAATCCTGTCAGTAAGCCTTTCGTCTATTTTTCACATGATGAATCCAATCCAAATAGCATCAGTCCAAATGGCGTATATGGACTCTTGGCTTCCAAGGCACGTCCGGGCATCGTGTATGTCGGTACCCGAGGCGGCGGAGTCAACGCATTCGATCCCCAAAAAAGGACTTTTTCCAAAATTACTTACAAGTCTTTCAACGATATGTTTGGAGGATCAGCAAGGAGCATAGCGGAGGATGCAGATGGGTCGCTTTGGGTCGGAACATGGGGAGACGGACTGATCAAGTTGGATCGAAATTTCAGGGAGGAAAAGCGCTATGTCTATGACCCCGCAGCCGGTACCGGAATTTCCAACAACCAGATCAGGGTAATCAAAAAGTCTAAGGAGGGAAAACTTTGGCTTGGGACCAATAATGGTCTGAATATCCTTGATCCAAAATCCGGGGAAGTCATCCGCATTCCCAGTACCTATTCCCGGCCCTATTCGGACGAAGTGATCGAGTTAGTCAGGGAACTTTTGGGCTCTGACAAAAAGGTCGGCAGCATCGAGGAAGCGACTGACTTCGCGGATGAAACTGCACCGTTTACAATCACCGAACCGGGAGAATATCTGCTTGTGTGTGTTGGGGAAGGGGATTTTCGGAGCATGGCGGATTACGGTTGGCTGGAAGATGAAAACAACGACACGATTGCGAATTTTCAGAATTTCCAAAAGAGTTTCTATGCCGGTGGACATGCTAAGAATAGGATAATTATCGAGCCGCTGAATTTGAATCCTGGCGCATATAAATTGCGGTACCGTGCAGATGATAGTCATAGTTGGGACAAATGGAACGAGGATCCACCTACCGAGATCCCACTATATGGGATCGCCTTGTTCAATTTATCTGACGAAAAGGTTTCCGGCAATCTTTCTGGATTATTGACCAAAGACAGTGATGAGGCTGTGGTATCAGGCTCAAGTGTCACGGCAATCGAGCACGGTACGGAGTATGTCTGGATTGGCACCAATCCTGATGGGCTTAATCGTTATGATTCCAAGACCAAGACGTTCCGCTATTATTTGCATGATCCTGAGAATCCAAATTCGCTGAGCAATAATACGATCACGGGCCTATTGGAGGACAAAAATGGGATACTTTGGATCACCACCAATGTTGGCTTGAACAAGTTTGACCCAAAAACCGAGACTTTTACGAGATATACCGATGAAGATGGATTGCCCACCAACCTGACGGAAGCGATCGTGGCCGGCGAAAATGGGGAGATGTGGATTTCTACCCAAAACGGGCTATCCCAAATGGTCACCAACGAAGCGCTAGGTAAAATCACTTTTATCAACTACAACTCGGAAGATGGCTTGGGAGGTGACACTTTTCTTTCGCTGGCGGGAGTAAGGACTCCTGATGGTAGATTTTACTTCGGAGGAGACCATGGTCTGACTTCCTTTGGAAACATTACTGCCAACAATACGCCTCCTTCACTTATTCTATCAAGTTTCTTGGTTTCCAACAAGTCGATCTATGATATGCGCGATGAATCGGACCTTCAGACCGATCTCGCCCAACTCGAACAGATCACGCTCAAACATGACCAAAATGCCCTCAGCTTTGAGTTTGCAGCCTTGCACTTTGCCAATCCCAAGAAAAACCAACTTGCCCATATGTTGGAGGGATTTGATGCCGACTGGATTTATGACAACCGGAATTTTGCTTCCTATACCAACCTTGAACCGGGAGAATACACCTTCAAGATCCGAGGTTCCAATGCCGACGGGATTTGGAATGAAGAAGGGAAATCCATCCGTATTGAGATACTGCCTCCCTGGTGGCGTACTTGGTGGGCATACTTCGGCTATGGGTTGGTTTTAGTTTTGGGCGTATTTTCTGTTGACAGATTCCAGCGGAAGAGGCTTCTCCAAAAGGAACGGGAGCATGCGCGAGACCAAGAACTCAAACATGCCAAGGAAATCGAGGTCGCCTACGAAAACCTGAAAGCGGCCCAAAACCAATTGGTACAACAGGAAAAACTCGCCTCACTGGGACAGTTGACAGCGGGCATTGCCCATGAAATCAAAAACCCCTTGAATTTTGTCAATAATTTTTCCGACCTGAGCGAAGAGCTAATCGAGGAATTGGAGGAGGCGCTTTCGAAAGGAGATACGAAAGAAGCCAACCAAATTGCCGCCGATATCAAGCTGAACCTCCAAAAAATCCACGAGCATGGCAGTCGTGCCGATCGGATTGTGAAATCGATGCTACTGCACTCCCGCGGTTCAGATGGCAAAAAGGAACCAACCGATCTGAATCAATTGCTGCGGGAATACACCAACCTGGCCTTCCACGGGATGCGTGCCGGCAAAAATCCCATCAATGTGGATATCCAATTTGATCTGGATGAAAGTCTAAAACCAATCCCGCTGATAGGGGAGGATTTTAGTCGCTTGGTTGTGAATCTAGCCAACAACGCCTTTGATGCAATGAGGGAGAAACTGTCCAAGACGCAAAACCTGCCTACCGGCCAGCCAGGCGCAAGACACAAGATGCAAGAAGCGTTGCCAACACATGCGGGTGAAAATGGAAAACCTGAATACCTGCCGACGCTGCGTGTGTCCACAAAATTACGTGATGGGAAAATTGAAATTGTGTTTGAAGATAACGGCCCTGGTATTCCCGAGGAGATTAAGGACAAAATCCTGCAGCCATTTTTTACCACCAAAAAGGGAACAGAGGGGACAGGACTTGGGCTGAGTATCACCAATGACATTATCAAGGCACACGGTGGCACATTGGACATTGACTCAGAGGCGAATAAGTACAGTAGATTTAAAATAACACTAACATAAACAATTAGTCATATGAAATTTTTGATTGTAGACGATGAAAGAGACGTGGAGATGCTGTTTCGGCAAAAACTCCGTCGAGAAATCCGGGAGGGTTTGTTTGAATTGGAATTTGCTTTTTCGGGCAACGAGGCCTTGGAAAAGCTACGCTCCCATAATCCGCCAGAGGTGCTGTACATTTTTTCGGATATCAACATGCCCGGGATGACGGGACTGGAATTGCTGGAGAAGGTAAAGACCGAATTTCCCACTATCCAAGTCAGTATGATATCAGCCTATGGAGACAGCGAAAACCACGACCGCGCGATGAGTTCGGGCGCCAAGGAGTTTTTCACCAAACCCGTGGATTTCGATACAATCAAGGCCGAGATGCATCAGATTCTGACGGGGTCGAAGTAATTGCTTCGACTAATTTGATCCGGATGCCCAATCGAGCGATCCAAGATATATATGAGAGAAACCTTGTCGGTTTTTCAAGCAGAATTGCCCAAAAGCCAATATGAAACAACGCCAAACAGACGCCGAGACTGAAGCCCTTCGCGTATATCAAAAGTACTGGGAAAGTTACCTCGGGGGAGACCTTGAGGCCTTTTCTTCCACGATTGATGACCGCCTCGAAATGATCGGCACCTCGGAAGGGGAGGTCTGTCATTCCAAAGCCGACGGGATTGCATTTTATAAGGCCCAAATGGCCGAGGTCGTGGGCAAAGTGGAAATGCGAAACCGCCAAAACACTTCCATCTGGCTCGATCCACTGGTGCTGATCAACGAAGCCTGCGATATCTATGTCAATACCGATGAAGGCTGGAATTTTTACTCCAAACTCCGGCTGTCTACACTTTTGAAAGAAACAAGCGAAGGCTGGAAGATCGTGCAGCAGCATGGTTCCCTTCCCGATATGCGTGTCGGGGATGGAGAGACCATAGCGATCGAGAAAATCAGCAAAGAGAACCTGGAACTACGCGACGCCATCAACCGGAGGACTATCGAACTGGAACAAAAAAACCGGGAGCTTGAGGTAGAAGCAGCGTTGGAAAGGGTTCGTGCCAGAACAATGGCGATGCAAAAATCCGAAGAATTGGGTGAGGTAGCCACGGTTTTGTTTAGTGAGTTGAATTCGCTGGTTGACGATCTTTGGACTTGCGGCTTTGTTTTCTGCGAAGAAAACCGCCCCGAAGATGAATGGTGGCTTAGCCTTGCCAATGGCTTAATCCAGCCATTTTTCTTGCCAAATGTGGGGGATTTTACACATGAAACCCTCTATAAGGGTTGGAAAAATGGTGAAGCCTACCGTACAGTCACGTTAGAAAATGAAATGCTGCGGGAGCACTATGACTGGCTGATGGAAATCCCCATTGCCAGGCAGATCTTTGATGAGATGGAAGGCTCTGGCATTCCACGTCCAAACTGGCAACGCCTGCATGCCGCGTATTTTAAGACTGGGTATTTGGTCGTCATCACAGAAATCCCCTGTAAGGAGGAGGAAATTTTCAAGCGCTTCGCCCAGGTGTTTGATTTGACCTACACCCGCTTCCTTGATCTCCAAAAAGCCGAAGCACAGGCAAGGGAGGCTGAAATACAACTGGCATTAGAACGTGTACGGGCCCGGAGTCTCGCCATGCATCATACCTCCGAACTACAGGAAGTGGTGAACATTGCTGCACAGCAATTACATGGAATCGGAATGGATATCGACGGGGGCGTATTTATCTGTATCAATGCCGAGATTGATGAGGATCTCACCATATGGGCATCAGGAGGTATGGCCGACTACGTGCAAAAAGTCGTGGCACCCGTATTGGATAAACCGATCTTCACGCAGATCCGGGATGCGATTCGAAAAGGCAACAGTTTCCTAGTCGAAAGATTCAGCGACAACGAAAAGCTGGAAATGTTTGCCCACTTATTCCAATTCCAACCTTGGAAAAGCTTGCCAAGTGAACGAAAGGACGAGCTGATGTCTCGGAGAGGAGGGTTTGCCAGATCGGTTGTGATTTCCCACTATACTAGCATCTCTATCACCAACCATCACGGCAAGGCCTTTTCGGAATACGAAAACGAAGTTCTAATACGGTTCGGGAAGGTCTTTGAGCAATCATATACCCGCTTTCTCGACTTACAAAAAGCCGAAGCCCAGGCAAGAGAAGCGCAGATTGAAAGCGCCATGGAACGCATCCGGGCAAGGGCCATGGCAATGCATTCTTCATCCGAACTGCTTGAAGTGGCGCAGGTGCTTCGGGAGCAGATGGGATGGCTTCATCAGCCCGACCTTGAAACTTCGGCCGTTTTGATTTATCATGAGGACCAAAAATCATGGGATTCCTGGTATGCATTTCGACCCACACAGGATTTTAAGGGAGTGATCCGTAACGGTATTGCCACTTTTAATAAAGATGACTGTAGATTTACAAGAGAGATTGCTCGGCGCTTTCAGTTGCCGGAAAAGGATTACACCCTTGCCTTGAGTGGTGCAGAGAGGGAAGAATGGATTGTAGTATTGATGAAGGCTGCGCCAGAGATTGCCGAAAATGCCCTGGCCAATGAAACCGTTAATTTTGATACTACTTATTTCCACTTCTCCGATTTTAGCGGGGGTTCTCTCTTAACGGTTACATACCATTCTCCTTCAGAAGAGATCAAATCATTGCAGCGGAGGGCGGCATCCGTTTTCGACTTGGCCTACAGGCGCTTCCTAGACCTCCAAAAAGCCGAAGCCCAGGCAAGGGAATCTCAAATTCAGTTAGCCATGGAGCGGGTAAGAGCAAGGACAATGGCGATGCAAAAGAGTAGTGAGTTGCCCGAAGCGGCTAACTTGCTTTTTCAACAAGTTCAATCACTGGGCATGCCCGCATGGAGCGCGGGCTATTGTACCTGGGATGATGATGAAAAATCATACGTTACGCTTTGGATGAGTAGTGAGGGTGTTTTGCAGCCACCCTTCTCTGCCCCGACTACAGAAGACCAATTGTTTATCCAGATGAGGGTAGGCGCTGAAGAAGGCAAGGATCTCCACGTGGTTGATCTGGGAGGAGAAGAATTGGAGCAGCATTATCGGTACATGCGGGGACTGCCTGTCGTGGGAGAGATTTTGGATTCCATTATTGAAGCAGGGCATCCATTACCCACCTTTCAGATCATGCATCAGGCTTATTTCTCAAAAGGGTTTCTGCTTTTTATTACCTATGAACCAGTTCCGGAATCACATGGTATTTTCAAGCGTTTTGCCAAAGTCTTCGACCAAACTTACACCCGCTTTCTTGATCTCCAAAAAGCCGAAGCACAGGCCCGCGAAGCCGAAATACAATTGGCGCTGGAGAGGGTGCGTGCAAGGGCCCTGGGCATGCACTCCTCGAACGAATTACCTGAAGTAATGTCGTTGCTGTTTCAGCAGTATGATGCGCTTGGAATAAAACCTGTTGTTGCGAATCTAAACATCATTCACCTCGAGAAAAATACATTTACACATATTTCTACGCTTAAGGGCGGTGGCACGGTGCTGCAACAACAGGAAATTTCTCTCGATGCCTCACCTGTATGGAAGACTGTTGTAGAGGATTGGAAAAAAGATAAAAGCCTAACTGTTTCTAAAATATTCTATCCACTAGATGTGATTCCAGGCATCCTCGAAATTTTTCATGAGATAAGATCAGCAATGCCTGAGGCACATAGACCAGAACTTGAAGATTTTCCAGAGGGGATGTTTCAGGTTTCTGTAAATTGTCAATTTGGCACCTTCGGCTTTTTGCACTCACGCGATGCCAATGAAGAAGAGTCGTCTATTCTTGTTCGCTTTGCCCTGGAATTTGAAAGAATGTATCAGCGCTTTCTTGAACTTCAAAAAGCAGAGGCTCGATCAAGAGAGGCCGAGATCGAGTTAGGCGTGGAAAGAGTAAGAGCAAGGGCGCTGGCTATGCATCAGTCAAAAGAAATAAGTGACTTGGCTGATACATTGCGCCACGAATTAGTCGCGTTAAAACTTCCGGTTGCTGCCGCCACCTTTTGTCTTAAAAGAGAAGATGGTAAAATTGGGTATTGGGACATCACATCAACTGTTGAATCTAAAGGAGGATATTACTTCAACAATGATTTTGTGTTAGACCTTGATGATGCAAGTCCCCAGGACTGGATTAGCAGAATCTGGGAACCTCAACAAAAATATTTTGTGATTATGCAGGATAAAGCCGATCTGCAGCGAACTGTTGCGTGGGTCCGGAAATATAGTCCTGAATATGCTGATATGGCCGAGCGAATGTTGATAGAGAACAACATAAAACAGGTTTGGCATCCCACCGTGTCGCTAGAGCATGGGAGATTGACGCTGGATATGGGGCAACTACCCCCTGCAGAAACAGAAACGATTCTGGTAAAGATGGGGGCTGCATTCGATTTGGCTTATAAGCGTTTCCTTGATCTGCAAAAAGCCGAAGCCCAGGCAAGGGAAGCACAGATAGAAGCAGCACTGGAACGGGTACGCAGCCGCACCATGGGTATGCAAAAGAGTTCCGAGCTCAACGAGGTGGCGTTTGTGCTCTTTGAACAGATAAGATTACTGGGCGGACAACTTTGGGGTACAGGCTTTGCCCTCTGCGATATGCCGGAAGGCGAGGATGAATTTTGGTTTGCCAATGAAATGGGTGTGATGCCCCCGGTGAGTATACCAAATACCGAAGACGATGTACATGTTGCCATGCTGCAGGGCTGGAAGAAACACAAGGATTATCTCTCATCACAGAAAGAAGGGGAAGCGCTGGTAGCACATTACCGGTACCTCTATTCGCTGCCCCAAATGAAGGCCTTCTTCGATCCAATGCTGTCAGCAGGTTTCGAATTTCCCACCTGGCAGCAATGGCACGCCGCCTATTTTTCAAAAGGCTACCTGCTCATCATTACGACAAAACCTTATACTGAGCCTGATATTCTCAGGCGCTTTGCCAAAGTGTTTGATCAGACCTACACCCGTTTCCTCGACCTCCAAAAAGCGGAAGCACAGGCACGCGAAGCGCAGATCGAAGTAGCTGTGGAAAGAGTGCGGGCCAAAGCATTGGCTATGCATAAATCAGAAGAGATCATTAGCGTGAATAAAGTGCTGATGCAAGAGCTTGGTAAACTACAAATACCAGGAGTGATTTCTACTACCATTTACCAGAAAGAGGAAGATGGCAGGATTCGCTTTTGGGACCTCACCGCCATGGAAGAGACTGAAGATGGCGAGCCACTCATCATGGATCAGTATTTGCGCTTGGAAGAGTGCCCCGACTTCCTCTGGTTTCAGCGCATGTTCCGGTCGAAAGAAAAGTACTCGATTGTTGAACAGGATCGGGATGAGTTAAAGCGGTCTTTGGAGTGGGTCAGGCAATCTGTTAATGAGGAAGTGGCTTCGTCAATGATCGCATTTTTTGAAGAAACCAATTCCTGGCATATTTGGCATCCACGGGTGCTGCTCGATCAGGGCATCATGAATATTGATCTTATCCAATCCCCGCCTGCTGAAGTGGAGACGATCCTGATCAAAATGGGTGCGGCATTCGATCTTGCACATAAACGCTTCCTCGATCTGCAAAAAGCAGAAGCACAGGCAAGGGAATCGCAGATAGAAGCGGCATTGGAAAGAGTTCGTTCTAGAACAATGGCCATGCAGCGAAGCGAAGAACTGCCTGAAGTAGCAGGTCTTCTTTTCCAACAGGTGAAAGCATTAGGCGTGCCTCAATTTCATTGCGGTTTCAACATTTTTGAAATTGATGATAAGGAATGTACATGGTATCCCGGAAGTGCTGACGGTGATATTCTTCCACCCTGCAAAATTCCGTTAACGGAACATCCGATTTTTATGAACTTCATCGAATCAAGAAAGAGAGGCGACGAACTTTGTATATATGAAAAGGAAGGCGAATATCAAGCTGGCCATTACAGGTATATGTTATCACTTCCAGTTTTGGGAGAGATATTGCAAAATATGTTGGATGCCGGCATCCCATTTCCAACTTTTCAAATAGATCATCTTGCAAATTTTTCACACGGCAACCTGCTTTTCATTACTTCTGAGCATTTTCCTGAAATGCATGATACTTTCAAACGCTTCGCCAAAGTTTTTGAACAAACCTACACCCGCTTCCTAGACCTTCAAAAAGCTGAAGCCCAGGCCAGGGAAGCGCAGATTGAAGCGGCATTGGAAAAGGTTCGTTCGCGCACCATGGCCATGCAATCTTCCGAGGAACTGGCAGATGCGGCCTACGTACTATTTGAGCAGCTGAAGTCGCTGGGCGTCACCCACGAGCGCATCAATATCGGTATCGTCAACGAAGACTACCAAACGATTGACTTTTGGATCACCGAACAGGGCGGGGATAAACTGAACACCAAATTCTCTGGCCGCATTTCTGAGCCTACGACGCTTTCCAAAGCCTATGCAGCGTGGAAGCATGGGGAGAAATCCCTGATGATTGATTTGCAAGGGGAGAAGTTGAAAAGCTGGTTATCCTATCTGAGCGATGAAATCAAAATCCCATTTAACAAATCTTTCCTGCACGACAGACGCGTGCAGACTGCGGGTTTCTTTTCGAAAGGAATGCTCATTTTGACAAGTCCCGAACCCTTGCAGCAAGAGGCCTTGTACCTTTTGGAGAAGTTTGCTGGCGTGTTCGATTTGACTTACACCCGCTTTTCCGATTTGAAATTGGCAGAGGCTCAGGCCCTTCAGGCCGAGAAGGATTTGATTGAAATCAAGATCGCAAGGAAAAATGCGGAAGATGCCCTCGCCGAACTCAAATCCACCCAAGCCCAACTGATCCAACAAGAAAAACTCGCCTCACTAGGTCAGCTTACCGCAGGCATTGCCCATGAGATCAAGAACCCGCTGAATTTTGTCAATAACTTTTCGGAGGTGTCGATAGAGATGATCGGGGAGGTAATAGATTCAAGACTCAAGACACAAGATACAAGACCCAAGACGGAGGCCGATGAAATTGAGGATGAGATTTTGGAGGATATAAAAGCCAACTTGGAGAAAATCCACGAGCATGGTTCGCGTGCCAATGGCATCGTGACGTCTATGCTTCAGCATTCCCGCGGAGGTTCGGGCAAGAAGGAACCCACCGACCTCAATGCCCTGATCAAGGAATATGTCAACCTGAGTTTTCACGGCATGCGGGCCGGCAAGAACCCGATCGATGTGGAGATTGCCTTGGAATTGGATGATACGATCAAGGAGATTCCCTTAGTCAGGGAGGATTTTACGAGGGTGATTATTAACCTGTGCAATAATGCCTTTGATGCCATGCGGCAAAAATTCAATTCAGAATTGAAAATTATGAATTCTGAATTATACCACCCCAAACTCACCGTCCACACCAAATCCGAAAAGGACCATATCCTCATTTCAGTCGAGGACAATGGCCCAGGCATTCCCGATGAAATCAAGGACAAAATCCTGCAGCCTTTCTTCACCACCAAAAAAGGAACCGAAGGAACGGGGCTTGGGCTGAGCATTACGCATGATATCGTGAAGGCGCATGGGGGGGGATTGGAAATCGAAACCGCAATAAACAAAGGGACCAATTTTACAATCAGGCTAAACAGATGAAAGCAAAATCAATCCAAGGAAAAACACCTTCAGAAATTCAGAAAGCTTTGGAGAAAAGTATAAGCGAGGGTTTCAGTCCTAATCTGGCCATCATCATGATAAGCAACATGGAAGAAGCTGAAGCGTTCCGGACCATTTTTGGGGAAAAAGGTATTGCAATCTTCGGAATCACAGCACCCCAAAAATTTTCCGAAGACGGAATTACAGAAGATGATATCCTCGTGATGCTCATGGATATTAAACCAGAGAATTTCAAAATAGTGTTAAACGATTATGAAGGATCGTCTGCCTATGAAGCCGCATATAATGCCGGTGTAGCTGGTAAGAACGCTTTTAAGAATCCGGGCTTCATTATTTCACCAATAGACTTCAGGGTTTCCAACGATGAACTGATCAGAGGATTGACGGATGCGGCGGGCCATGATGCCATGATTGCGGGTGGCGGTGCCGGTAATCCGGCTGACTTTTCAGGGGTCGTTTTTACCAATGGTGCGTCAAGTAAAGGGGGCTTGCTCGCACTCATTATTGATCAGGACAAAGTTTCGATAAGCGGTTTGGCAGTTTCAGGATGGAAGGCAATAGGGACAAGCAAAAAAATCACGAAATGTGAAGGCGACTGGGCGCTCACCATTGAAAATGAACCGGCGATGCATGTCATTCAAAGATTCTTAGGGAATGATATAGTAAGGAATAATTCAGAAGGAAGTGGATTTATTCCAACAGACCTTGGCTATCCGTTACAGTTTGAGAGAGCATCAGGGAATGCAATTATGAAACCTGCGCTCTTTTTTAATCCAGCCGACCAGTCCGTCATGATTGCAGGTGGTGTAAAAGAAGGAGATAATTTCCGTTTTTCCCTGCCACCGGATTTTGATGTGATAGACAAAGTGGTGGAAACCACCAGGATGTGTAAAGAAAAGGAGATGCCGGATGTAGATGTGTTATTTGTTTTTTCATGCGTGGGAAGATTAGGGACTTTTGGGCCTTTGATCTCCACAGAAATAGAAGGGCTGGCATCTACCTGGGGCAAACCCATGATAGGCTATTTCTCCTTGGGAGAATTTGGAAAATTGGATGAAGGTCGCTGTGAATTCCAGGGGACAACGGTGAGCTGGGTAGCATTAAAAGAAAATTAAACATCAGAAATAACCATGAAAGCTAAATCAATCAAAGGCACGTCTGCTGAAGAAATTAAATCTGCTTTGCAACAAAGTCTGGGGGATGGATTTAAACCGACCTTGGCCATTGCTTTTGTTTCTGTCAAACAAGACCGCAAAGCCATCTGCGAGGTATTGGATGAAGCGGGCCTTTCCATTTTTGGGGCGACCACCAATGGCGGTTTTATGGATGACCAGGTGGTTTTAGGAGAAGCAGCGATTCTGCTCTTGGATATGAATCCGGCATATTTCCAAATCTATTTTGAAGAATACCCACTCAAGAATTACCGTGAAGTTGCTGCCGGAATTGCAAATAAGGCATTGATGCGTTTTTCCAATCCTGCATTTCTAATGGCAGGCAGCCATATGGAAACCGATGCTGAGCAATTGCTATTTGGCTTTGAGGATGTCATTGGCAAACAAGTGAACATTTATGGCGGCATGGCAGGAGATGATTTCTCATTTACGAATCAATTTGTTTTCACTGCCAATGAAGAATCTAAAAGAGGTATAATCGTCTTAGCCATCGATGAGAATAAAATAAAAATAAAGGGGAGGGCTACCTGTGGTTGGAAAGCGGTGGGCACGGAACGAACCGTAACAAAGAGTGAAGGCAATCATGTTTTTACTGTGGATGATGTCCCGGTGCTTGACCTGACAGCAAAATATGGCGGTCTTGAAAATGTAACTCCGGAAAATGGTGGATTCTCCATTGAGGTGGCTGCACAGTTTCCCTTGCAGTTGCAACGGGAAGTGGGGGACCCGGTCATGAGACCCGGTCTGTTGGTTGACTGGAGTGACCATTCCTTTTATTGCAGCGGATCTGTGCCGCAAGGTTCAAAAGTTAGGTTTTCCCTTCCTCCGGATTTTGACGTGATCGAAAAGGTAATCAAAGCTTGCGAAGACTTGAAGGCTGAGGAAATGGCGGAAGCCGATGCATTGGTTATTTTCAGTTGTGCGGGAAGGTATATCACGCTGGGGCCTTTGATTGGGGATGAAATTGAAGGCATGGTCAACGTATGGGATGTGCCGATGGTGGGGATGTTTAGCAATGCAGAGCTTGCACGGGCAACGGGAGGAAACCTCGAGATGCATAATCTCACCACCTGTTGTGTGGTACTTAAGGAAAAATAAATGAACATACATCTCCAGCATATTCTCGACATCCTCCTTCAGCTTGAAGATATCTCTGAAGGGCAAAAAAATTCCCTCATTAAATCTTTGAAGGAAGCTGATAAAGAGTTGACGATTTTAGAATTCAAACTTGACCGCACTGAAAAGGTAAAAAGGACTACGGCCATTCTTTTGGAGGAAACGATCGAGGAGCTGGAGCTAAAGAGAGCAGCGGTGGAGGAAACGCTGAAAGAACTCAAAGCCACCCAAGCCCAACTTATCCAGCAGGAAAAGCTCGCCTCATTAGGCCAACTTACCGCAGGCATCGCACACGAAATCAAGAACCCGCTGAATTTTGTGAATAACTTTTCGGAAGTGAGTTTGGAGCTTTTAGATGAAGTAAAAGAGACAAGAATCAAGAACCAAGAAACAAGACCAAGGACAGAGGAAGACGAAATTGAGGATGAGATTTTGGAGGATATAAAAGCCAATTTGGAGAAAATCCATGAACACGGCTCCCGAGCCAATGGCATCGTCACCTCCATGCTGCAGCATTCCCGTGGTGGTTCGGGCAAAAAGGAACCCACCGACCTCAATGCACTGATCAAAGAATATGTTAACCTGAGCTTTCACGGCATGCGGGCCGGCAAGAACCCGATCGATGTGGAGATTGCCTTGGAATTGGATGATACGATCAAGGAGATTCCCTTGGTCCGGGAGGATTTTACAAGGGTGATAATCAACCTGTGTAACAATGCTTTTGATGCCATGAGAAGCAAAGTAGACCTGACAGGTTTTAAAAACCTGTCAGGTCTTGAACCTTACCACCCCAAACTCACCGTCCGCACCAAATCCGAAAAGGACCGCATCCTCATTTCAGTCGAGGACAATGGCCCTGGCATTCCTGATGAGATCAAGGACAAAATCCTGCAGCCCTTCTTCACCACCAAAAAGGGAACCGAAGGCACGGGGCTTGGGCTGAGTATTACGCATGATATCGTGAAGGCGCATGGGGGAGAGTTGAAGATTTTGACAAAAGTCGGTGAGGGGACTGAATTTCAGATACTGTTACCTTTTAATCAAACCGAAAAATGAGGTCAAAATCTAAGGGAATAATATTTAGAACGAGCATTCTGCTTACGATGCTGGTGCTAATGTGCACTCAAGTGGCTTATTCCCAACTTTCAGTAAAAAACCTGACCTGGTACACCGAAAAGGATGGATTGCCTGGCACCCAGGTAAATAAGATTATTGTAGACCAATTTGGGTATGTCTGGATAGGAACCATCAATGGTCTTGCGCGCTATGATGGATACAATTTCAAACGCTTTTACCAAAATCCCAATGACCCGGGATCTATCAAAGGACTGGTGGTCTGGTCGATTTTCGAAGACAGCAAGGGCAGGATTTGGGTGGGATCCCAGCCAGGCAACCTCAATGTGTATATCCCTGTAACCCAGTCTTTCAAACACTACAATTTTACCGACCTGGTGGAATCTGCACCAAATGTCGAAATGGGCATCGTTTCAATTACCGAAGATAATTCTGGTAAAATATATTTCGGCGTAACCGCGCTTTATTCCGACGAAATCACTTCCACCTTACTTTTTTTGGATGAAAAAGCGGATAAAATCGAAAAAGTAGCTGCGCCCGAAGGGCAGGTGATCAACAACATCAAGAGCTTGAACACGGACAGCAAAGGTAGCGTCTGGGTGAGTTGTTGGAATGGGATTTTCAAGATTGAAAATGATGGAAGTATCAAAAAAGTCAATCCAAGAATCAAATCAGGGGGACCGTTTTTGCTAGGCGAATATGAGGATCAGTTAATTTCTGATCCATCAGGCTTTGTGTGGGGGATCACGAATTTTGGCCGATTGTTGCGAATCGATATCGAAACCTATGAAACCGAGATCATAGCGCCTTTGGGAACCCTGGAGAATTATTACTTCAACAATTTGATGATGGATAAGCAAGGGAATATCTGGATTGGAACGAGCATTAACTTGTTTCAATACAATCCCGATACCAAAAAGATAATTGGATTTGACACCCAATCCAAAAGGGACTATCAGTATTCGGCGGTTAATACCCTGGCGCAGGATTCGTTTGGATCGGTTTGGATCGGTACCAATAGTACCGGGATGTACAAATACGAGGAACGATCGGTCTTCAAATCATTTGTCTCCAAAATAGATGACCCCAAGTCGTTGACCGCCGGCTGGGTCAACAATCTCCTTGAACTAAACGACGGAAAAGTTCTGGCGATAACTTCAGGTGGTGGGTTGAATGTTGTTGATTTGGAGAAAGATGAAGTAGTACCATTGCCGTACCAGCGATTCCTGCCTGGCATGCATGCGATTATCGGAGTCGTCGAGCATTTGCCCGGGGAATACTATTTAAGCACTGACATTGGTGTTTTTCGGTTTAGATATCCCAGCAACATATTTGAAGAAATGGACCTTTCCGGTGTTCCACCAAACGCCATTGTCCGACATTTTTTAAATGATAGGCAGGGGAATCTGTGGGCATTCACCTTCGAAGGTATATACAGAAAAGGTGCCTCCGATGTAGATTTCAAAAGACCCGAAATCAAAATTGAACCGGGTGATGAAGCTCGTCTCATGAGCTCCACCCGAGCTTTTGAAAGCACTGTCTATGGTTTATGGATCATAACAAATGATGGATTATTCTTATACGACTACAAATCCAACAGCATCACCCGCCTAGGGCATGACCCTTCCAAGGGCGATGTTTTTGTCACCCAGGATGTGAACGCGCTCTATGAAGATTCACCTGGGGTGGTATGGGTTGGTACCTGGCAAGGTGGACTGAGCCGTTTTGATGTAAAAAGTGGGAAGATAAGGACCTACACTACTGATGATGGATTGCCTTCGATGAGTATCCAGTCTATTGTCGCCGATGAAAAAAACCAATCGCTTTGGCTTAGCACATTCGAAGGTTTGAGTCGTTTTGACATCGCGACGGAGAAATTTTACAACTATTCAATTGAAGAGGGAATACAGGGGCAGCAGTTTGCCGATGGATCGTTTCTGAAAACCAAAAGCGGGAATATTCTTTTTGGCGGTTCAAATGGCTTTACGGTTTTCGATCCCGAATCAGTGAGGAAAGACTCAAAACCGCCTCTTGTTTTCCTAACAGATCTGAAATTGTTCAACAAATCGGTTGTTGCAGGGGACAATTCCGTACTCAATAAACCCATATATTACACCGAGTCGATTTCCTTGTCCCATGATCAAAACAATGTCTCGATTGAGTTTACAGCGCTACACTTCAGTAATCCGTCGAGAAATCGGTTTGCCTATAAGCTAGAGAACTACGACTCCGAGTGGAGAGAAGTCGCTTCCTTGCAAAGTGCTTATTATCCCAATCTTCCGCCCGGAGAATATGTGTTCCGAGTAAAGGCCGCCAACAACAACGGCGTGTGGAATGAAGAAGGGGCCACATTGGCTATTTTGGTTAGAGAGCCATGGTGGAACACGATATGGGCTTATGGTCTATATGGTGTACTTTTTCTTGCCGGTGTATTTGGCGCAGATAGGTACTTCAGAAACCGTGTCATTCAGAAGGAAAGGGAGCGTGCCCAAGCCAGAGAACTGGAACATGCCCGCGAAATTGAAAAAGCCTATTCCGAACTCAAATCCACCCAAGCCCAACTCATCCAACAGGAAAAACTCGCCTCGCTAGGTCAGCTTACCGCAGGCATTGCCCATGAGATCAAGAACCCGCTGAATTTTGTGAATAACTTTTCGGAAGTGAGCATTGAGATGATCGAGGAGGTAATAGATTCAAGACTCAAGACTCAAGATACAAGACCCAAAACGGAGGCTGATGAAATAGAGGATGAGATTTTGGAGGATATAAAAGCCAATTTGGAGAAAATCCACGAACATGGTTCCCGTGCCAATGGCATCGTGACTTCCATGCTGCAGCATTCCCGTGGTGGTTCGGGCAAAAAGGAACCTACCGATCTCAATGCCCTGATCAAAGAATATGTTAACCTGAGCTTTCACGGCATGCGGGCGGGCAAGAACCCGATCGATGTGGAGATTGCCTTGGATTTGGATGATACGATCAAGGAAATTCCCTTGGTCCGGGAAGATTTTACCAGGGTCATTATCAATCTGTGCAATAATGCTTTTGATGCCATGCGGCAAAAATTTAATTCAGAATTGAAAATTATGAATTCTGAATTATACCACCCCAAACTCACCGTCCGCACCAAATCCGAAAAGGACCGCATCCTCATTTCAGTCGAGGACAACGGCCCAGGCATTCCCGATGAAATCAAGGATAAGATCCTGCAACCATTCTTCACGACCAAAAAAGGCACAGAAGGAACCGGGCTTGGGCTGAGTATTACGCATGACATCATAAAGGCGCATGGAGGCAGCATCAAGGTGAACTCGGTGGCGGGGCAGGGTTCTGAATTTATCGTCGAAATTCCCGTTTGATTTTACGGAAGGGGTATGCGGATTTATCCTTATCCTGAAAAAAGAAACGAAGTACACGGCAACTAATTTTCGAAGTATATGCTCAAGCTTGAAAAAAACGAAGGTATTTCTAGGCCGAATTCATTACATTTGAAGAGGAGCAAAAAGGCGCATGGCTGGTTTGGGTTTTGAGGATTACGGCTTCGAGGTCTACTGTGTAATAGAAATTTATATAGCGAAATAATATGGTCTGGCAGATTGGGTCTGAATCCTTTTTTATGAAAAACAAGCATTTAATCTTCAATTCTATGGAGTGGCTCATTGATTCATCCAGACACCAATTCCAATATTTGGTTTTTTTTGATAAAAATAGTTCATTGGTCACCGTATGAAGTTTTTGAAGGTTATTCTTTTGTTCTTTTTGTTTCAGCTTGGGTTAATTGGCTATGCCGAGGCCCAGACCCCGAGGGCGGATAGCTTGCTGAATGTTGCGCAGACCGCCAAAGTCGACAGCCTTAAAATCCAGTCCTATATCGACCTGGGCAATGAGTTCATGGGTTCGGATGTCAACAGGGCCGACAGCTATCTCGATGAAGCGCTTCGACTTGCTACAGTTTCCAGTGACAGCATTAGATTGGCGCTTGTGTACAACACGAAAGGGAGATTGTTTGCCCAGCAGGGAAAGCTCCAGGAAGCAATGCAGATGTTTGAAGTCGCGCTCAGCCAATTCAGGCTGAATGGAGACAAGACCGGTGAAGCCAACGTCCTCAGCAACCTGGGTTCCATTTACTTTAGGATGGGCAATAACCAAAAAGCACTCGAACACCATTACCAATCCCTGAAAATTTCAGAGGAAATCGGGAATACCCTTCGGATTGCCACCTCGTACAACAACATCGGTACAGTATACCAGCAAGCGGAGGCAACTATGGACGATGCGCTAGCTTCCTACAAAAAGGCGCTTGAGGGATTCACCAAGATCGACAATCAACCTGGGATGGCAACTGTCGCCATGAATATCGGTGAGATTTATTTTTTGGAATCAAAGTATGATTCTGCGATACAGTACCATGAATTGGCACTTGGTCTTTGTGATGGAACCTTGGACGCTACTTTTCCATTGACCCAATTGGGTGAAATTCACGGTTTACAAGATAAATTCAACATTGCATTTGGATACCACAGGAGGGCCTTAGACATCGCAGAAAAACTGGACGCTAAGTATGAGGTAGCGCAGTGTTTGATTGGATACGCCAAAACACTCAAAAGACAGGGCGATATCGACGGCACGATTTCGGCACTGGAGAAGGCTAAGGATATCGCCATGGAAATCGACGCGAAAAGTGAACTTCTTAACGCCTACATGGTGCTTTCCGAGATGTATGCGCTTAAAGGCGATTTCAAAACGGCCTATCTCTATGAGCTGGAGGTCAAGAAGGTGAGCGATGAAATCTCCAAATCCAGTACCGAACAAATGATCCAACAGTTACAGTTTGATTTCGAATTGAGCCGGAAGCAGGCCGAAATCGAGCTGTTGCAAAAAGATACCGAGCTCAAAAATGCAGCGGTGTTCAACCAAAGGATTATCATTTTCACTGCGTTGGGCGGTTTAGTGCTTTTTATCGCGATTAGCATATTCCTTTTCCGAAACAATTTGAGCAAGCAAAAGGCAAACAGCCTCCTACAGGCACAACGGGATGAAATTCGAGAACAGCGGGAAAAAGTGGAATCAGCATTTGACCAGTTGAAATCAGCACAAGCCCAACTGATCCAATCCGAAAAGATGGCTTCCCTGGGAGAGTTGACCGCCGGAATAGCGCATGAGATCAGGAATCCGCTGAATTTTGTAAACAATTTTTCTGAAGTCAGCAACGAGCTCATCGTTGAAGTGCAAGAAGAGCGCGAAAAGCCAATAGAAATTCGCAACGAGAAGCTTATAGAGGATATTTTGGGGGATATCAAGGAGAATCTCTCGAAGATCAGCCACCATGGAAAACGTGCAGATGCGATTGTTCAAGGCATGCTGCAACACAGCAGGACAAGCACTGGCGAAAAAGCAATGACTGATATCAATGCCTTGGCTGCTGAATACCTGAGACTTTCTTACCATGGCATGCAAGCAAAGGACAATGCGTTCAACGTCCAATCAAAATCCTATTTTGACCCGAATCTTCCCAAAATAAAAGTGATTCCCCAAGATATCGGTCGCGTATTCTTAAATATCATCAACAATGCCTTTCAAGCTTGTGTCAACTACAAACCCGAGGTTGGTGAAGGTGACAACGGAAAGCCCGAGGATATTTACTTGCCGACCGTGACCGTCAAAACATCTCTGGTCAAATCCGCAGCGGGTGGTCTGTTGGCACAAGTCGCTATCGCCGACAATGGACCTGGAATTCCTGAATCCATCAAGGACAAGATTTTTCAGCCTTTTTTCACCACAAAACCAACTGGACAGGGGACTGGCTTGGGACTGAGTCTCAGCTATGACATCATCAAGGCACATGGTGGAGAGATAAGTGTTGACTCAACCGTCGGAAAGGGTACTGTGTTCACCCTTTCGCTTCCTGTTGTTTAGGTTTTTGAGATGGCTGGGATGAGGGTGGGAAATCGTAGCCCAGAATGCCAATGAGTTTCAGTTGTTGGGGTGAAAAGGCTTATTCCGTGCCGGTCCGTGGTTTTTTGTTTCGGTTTTTTCGATAAAGTACATGCATGATTCCATCCTTCAGTCCGACATCGGGTACGATCATTTTCTTGGAGGATGCGGCTTCCATCGCGGCCAGGTAGATTTTGGATGCGGGAATGATTACATCCGCGCGATCTGGATTTAGATTTAACTTATTCACCCGCTCGTCGATGGAAAACGATTCAAGGTAGGATTGGACTTCCTTGATTTTTTCGATGGTGAGAAACCGCTTGTTCTTACTTGGATTCGAAAGTTCAAAAATCTTGCTGATGTTGCCGCCGGTACCTATGGAGATGATTTGGTCTTTTTTGGTAACATGGTCGCCTATGAACTTGCTCATGCTTTTCCAAACTGTAAGGGGAATGGTATCTTCCAAGGCACGTACCGAACCGATTTTGAATGATTTGGTGGCGATTTTTTCCCGATTGATATAGATGTTCAATTCGGTACTTCCTCCGCCCACGTCGATGTGCAGGTAGGATTTGTCATCGATGTAATTGCCAAGGGCAAGGTTGATCAACTCGGCCTCGTGGTTGCCGTCGATGATGTTTATTTTTAGTCCAATATCCTCACGCACTTCTTCGACGATTTCTTTTCCATTGATGGATTCCCGCATGGCCGAAGTCGCGCAAGCCATATAGTCGTCTACTTCATAAAGGTCAATGAGCAGCTTGAATGCCTTCATCAATTTGACAAACTTCCGTTTGTTTTTGTCGGAAATCTTCTGCTCATGAAACACATCCAATCCCAGCCGTAATGGAAAACGCAGGTATTCCAGTTTCTTGAAGTTGGTATTGCCTTCGTAGTGCGTCACGTGGGTGATTTGGAGGCGGATGGCATTGGAACCTATGTCGACGGCGGCAAGTTTCAAAGGGTATAGGATTGGTTTTTTACAAATATCCTGATTTCAATTTAACCCAAGTTCTCCAAATATTCGAGAGGATTGTGATTTAAGTGCTCAAATAAAAAAGGGGTGATTTTTCACCCCAGCCAATTTCCCTCGATCACATTTCTTGATAATAGTGTTTTTTGAGCTTCTTTTTTACTCTGAAGAAGCTATAAACGCCAATTATCAGTGTCGCCAAACTCAGTGCAAAAGCCAAATAGCCTAGTTCGCGGATGTGTTCCAACGCATTCACTTCCATCAATGCGGTGCCACTTACCAAAAAATAAAGTGAAGTCCGAATAAAGGAAAGCAGGGTCCGGTCATTAGCCAAGTAGGTTCTCTGACGAGCCAAATAATCCCTCACAATCAACTCCTGTTCGGTAAAGTTTTCTTTTTCCATCTTTTCAATTTTTTTGCAAAGATAATTGTTTGTCATTTTTGCCAATGTGACAAAGATACCTGACCCCTAGGATCTGTATGTTCAATTCCTAATGATTCCTCTGACAAGTTCCATCTTCTGTTCCCATTCAAATCACTACCTTTGACCCATGATGGATTTTAGGACCAAGGGTAAGGTGGTCGTCACCTGCAAGGATAAGTTTGCACCCTTTTTAGAAAGAGAATTGTTAGAATTGGGTTACAAGCCCTTGTTGACCGGAAATACGCACGTGGAGTTGGAAGGCACCTTGTTGGATTGCATTGTGCTCAATCTACACCTCAGGACGGCAAGCCATGTTTTGTTTGAAATTCGCTCCTTTTACCTACACCATGCTGATGATATTTATCGAAGGATCAAGGCCATTCCCTGGGAAGAGTATATCACGGAGGATACCTATTTCTCTGTGATTTCTTCGGTGGATCATCCCAGTGTCAACAACCCGCTTTTTGTCAACGTCCGCATCAAGGACGCTATTGCGGATCGATTTCGTGAAAGGACGGGTGTCCGTCCGGATTCCGGTTCGGAATTGAGAGGAGCTGTTTTCCAAATGTTTTGGAAGGATACCCGGGCAAGTCTGTATTTCAATACTTCCGGCGAGACACTTGCCAAACACGGATACCGCAAGATACCTGGAAAGGCGCCTATGCTTGAGGCCCTTGCCTCATCCGTTATCATGGCGACCGAATGGGATATGTACAGCCCTTTCGTAAATCCGATGTGTGGCTCCGGAACCTTAGCGATCGAGGCGGCCATGATGGCAACAAATAGGTTTCCGGGTAGTCTGAGGGAATACTTTGCGTTTCAACATATTCTTGGCTATGAGGAGGAATTCCTCGAAAGGCAGCGAAGAAAGATGGAGGACAAAGTGACCAAAAAGCCAAACCTAAAGATCATCGCTTCTGACATCAGTACCCAAGCGATTTTGTTTGCTCGGGAAAATGCCATGCTAGCAGGAGTGGAAGATTTGATTGACTTTCAGGTTTGTGATTTTGAGGAGACGGAGTTTCCCGAAAATGCAGATGGAGTCGTGATTTTCAACCCAGAATATGGCGAACGGCTAGGAGAGGAGGGAGATTTGGCAGACACCTACAAGAGAATGGGGGATTTTATGAAACAGCGCTGCGCCGGATACACGGGCTATATTTTCACGGGAAACCCAAGTTTGGGAAAACGAGTGGGACTTCGCGCTTCGCGAAAAATTGAATTCTACAACGGCACCATCGACTGCAGGTTGATGAAGTTTGAATTGTACAAGGGAAAAAGTAATGCCTGATGGGCGCAGGGTTTGGAATACAATCGGATAAGATTGGCTCCTTGAAACGAAAAAAGGCTTCCGGAATCGAATCGGAAGCCTTTTTTATTTTCTGGTACACTCAGGATCAAAGCATCTTCAATACATTGTCGATTTTGGACTTGAGATCGATAATCGCCTTGCTGTAGCGCTCGTCCCATTCTGCGAGTCTTGCTGTGGATTTTGACTCTGTTTCGTATTTGATACCCGGCAAAATCCAAGAGGCATAACCGCTAAATGGGTCCGTGGACACGTAGAGCGAACGGTACCAATTTCCAAAATACATGCCTTTGGGATCGATGAAGCTTTTTTCCAGACTCAGCATAGCCTTGTTGATTTCCTTCGACTTTTTGCTTTCTATTTGGTCACTTGCTAGTGCTGCCGCCAATTTCTGATCCAAGGTTTCGGCACTTGCTTTTAATGCTTCGAGCGCTTGGGTTGATTTTTCAAAGCCTTTGAACCCGCTTTCGTATGATTTTACATTCTTTTCTGCCTGAGCGAAGTGTTCCTTGAGGTCTTTGGCATAGCGGCCTGCTTCATAAGGAATGATATCAGCATTTGCCAATCGAATCGCTGCAATACCTACAACCTGTTCGACGGTGCCACCCATCTTGAAGCTCGGGTCAGCGAATTTTTCATAAAAATATAGGTCATCATAGTTGGTGTGGTAGAGCGAGGGACCGCCGGCACCGCCACTCATGGACGGCACGCCCACATGCATGTAGAACGCGATATGGTCGGATCCGCCGCCAAGGCTCCCGATTACAGGTTCCTCCTGTTTTCCAGCCCAGACTTCGTAAACGGTCTTGGATGAATCCGGAAAAGCGACGGTTTTGGCTGATTCCATGATGATTTTCTTCAATGTTGGAGCCGCAGCAAATCCAAAATTCCTCCCCGAAACAGCCGCATCCAAGTTGATATAGGCAACAGCCTTGGCACTGAGTTCGTCGCGCAGTTGCTCCACCCATTCCGTCGAGCCGATGACGCCATGTTCCTCAGCATCCCAATGGGCGATCATAATCGACCGGGCCGGTCGTTTTCCTTCTTTTGCAAGTTTTCCTAAGGTCTCACTCATGCTAAGAAGCATTGCGGTCCCTGAGTTTGGATCTGTGGAGCCAAAATTCCAAGCGTCGTAATGACAGCCAAGAATTACCCATTCGTCTGGATTCGTGGCGCCCTTGAGTGTACCGACCACATTGTAGGCACGGGTGATGCCTTTTTCCTGGTTGACTTTGAGGCGTACGGTGAGTTCGCTGCCTCCCTCCAACCGATAGGTGAACGGAAGACCGCCCTGCCATCCAGCCGGAACAGGCTTCCCTTTCATTTTGCCAATGATTTCCTTCGCAGATCCATAGGAAATCGGAGTCACGGGAATGGTATGCAATCCGACTTCCTCGGGCTTCAGTCTTTTGATTTTGGTTTTCCCATCCATTGGCAATGCAGGTTCGAAGGGCGTAAGTGGATCGCCGGTCCAGTCCACGGTCAATAAAGATCCCCGTTGGATAGAACTTTCACTGAATCCCGTTCCTTCCGGAAAAACCAATCCCCTCATGTATCCCGCGTCGGCTGGGTCTGTAAAGATGATCAATCCCGCCGCACCGTATTGCTCGGCAAATTTTGCCTTATATCCGCGGAAGTTACCTCCATATCTTGCAAGCACTATCTTCCCCTTGATATCCACGCCCATTTCTACGAGTTTTTCAAAGTCTGCCTTGGTGCCATAGTTGGCATAGACTACCTCCGCCGTCACGTCACCACTTCCCGAATATGCATTCCAGCCTTTCCATAGGTTTGGATTGGCAGAATAAGGGTCCTCGGGCAAAATATTCTCCTGCTGGTTCAAAGGTTGCCGAATCGGTGTTACTAATTCGACGAGCGATTCCCCTGGCCCCTTTGAAAGGTAGAGGTCATATGGGTATATATTCACTTCCCAACCTGCGGCTTTCATTGCTTCAGCCATGTAGTCCCGTACCTTTTCGTTGGCAGGCGTGCCGGCGACATGGGGTTCGGAGGTAATCGCGAACAAATGCGTCTTGAATCTGCTAAAGTCGACAGATGATTGGAATGATTTTTCAAAGGCAACCTGTGCTGGTCGGTTTTTTGCGCTGAATCCGTCTAAATTTTGGCCCTTTGCCACAGAACCAAAAAGGACCAACAATGCCAAGAAAAGGAAATTTCGCTTTTTCATAAGGTCTTGGAATGTAATTCGTGTTTACGCAAAGATATTCAAAGGACCATTTGCAGTGTCCTAATCTTGTTGAATGGTATTTATTTTCCTTGGTCGAAAAAAGAAATCCCCACATGATTCATGCGGGGATTTCGACGGTTTAAGTTCAAGGGTAATAAATTCTTGGAGTATTTTTTAATTTCTAAGTCGGATGATTGAGTTAATTGATGGCTAACAAATAAACTATTGATTTTCTGTATTCCGAACGAATCCTTGATTTTTTTCGTGACTTTTCAATTGTCAACGTATTCAAATTTCAAGCCACTTATCCGATACCAATTCCCTCAAAAGAGGTAACATGAGAGAAGAATAGCAGCGTGGAATCTTTTTTGGAAACTATTTTGTTCAAAGGTAAGCATTTTCAACATCAATATGTAAAATTTACATATTGAAAATTTTATCGCAAATGATCGTTTCCAATCCCGAGTTACTGGCTATTCAAAATTCGGAAGTTGTTCCCCAATTGACCTTGGATTGTGTGATTTTCGGCTTTCATGCCGGTCAACTCAAAGTCCTTTTGGTCAAGTGGAAGGGCACCAGTTTTTGGAGTTTGCCGGGTGGAGTCGTCAGGCAGAGCGAATCCTTGAATGATGCCGCCACTCGAATTTTGACCCAAAGGACAGGATTGGTTGATATTTTCTTGCGACAGTTCTATACTTTTGGTGATAGTAATAGGTATGATAAGGAGTCTGTATCCGAGAAGCTCGCATCCGTTGTGCCGAAGCACATGTGGTATGACCGGGCGATTTCAGTTGGCTATTACGCTTTGGTGAATTATGCGCAGGTTTTCCCGACACCCGATGAGATGTCGGATTCCTGCGAGTGGAGGGGCCTGGACGAGCTGCCCGAGTTGCTTTTTGATCACTCTGAGATATTGAAAACCGCACTGGATTATTTGCGAAAGGAAATTGCCCATCAACCCGTTGGACTTAATTTGTTGCCTCTTAAATTTACCATGCCGGAAATGATGCGCATGTACGAGGCGATCTTGGGTAGAAAGATTGATCCAAGGAATTTCCAAAAGAAAATACTCAAGTCGGGAATCGTGATCAAGTCGAAAGAAGTGAAGAAAGGCACGGCCCACAGATCTCCGTTTTTTTACTATTTCGACAACAAAAAATATGGAGAAGTGCTTCAATCGGGCAGCCTGTTTTTTATTTGAAGCGTGATTGATACCTTGTGTATAGAATTGCCTACAATATGCCTTACAGCCTACCGAAGATCCAAAAAATAGCCTTTACGCTGGTCACGATAGTTTTTGGTGCTTTTATCCTCTATGTCGGTGATTTCATTTTTGTACCGCTTTTGTGGGGGACTTTCTTTTCGTTTTTGTTGTATCCAATCACGAATTGGCTGGAAAGTAAGCGCATACCAAGGGCCGTTGCCATATGGGTGACGATTGTGGTTATGGCGGCTTTGGTGGGCCTGATTTTTTACCTTTTGATCAATCAGGTATTGCAGCTGATTTTGGAAGTCCCCAACTTGAAGGTGGCATTTCAAGAAAAGATTAGTCGATATTTGGCCGATTTTTCTGAGATATTTGGTATTTCTTCCGAAACGGCAAATGGAAAGCAGTTTTTGACTTTCGAAAGGATCAACAGCGGGCTTCTTGAGACGGGGAAGTCGCTGGTACTAATCGGAATTATTCCACTCTATATTTTTCTGCTTTTGTACTACAAAGACTTTTTTATTGAGTTTTTGAAACGGATATCTGGGGCGCGTTTTGAGTCGGTTCAGTATTGGGTCAATGATTCGGGTGAGGTTATCAAATCCTACATCGTAGGGATGATCTTTGTAACATTCATTGTGTCCTGCATGGCTGGTCTACTTTTTTATTCAATCGGTGTCAAGTTCTATTTGTTGTTTGCGGTATTTATCGCGGTCATGAATTTGATTCCTTATGTGGGCGTATTGATCAGCTCATTTTTGGTCGTGTTTTATGTGCTGTTGACTACGGATAGTGTGTTTTATCCATTGTTTACGCTTTTTATGCTTTGGGTCATGCAGGGCGTGGAAAACAATATCATTACTCCATTTGTAGTGGGGACCAAAGTCAAAGTCAATGCACTTGCAGTTGTACTGGCAATCTTGGCTGGTGGCGCGTTGTGGGGCGTCTCAGGGATGATACTTTTTATTCCTATGGTTGGTGTATTGAAAATCACCCTGGATAGAATTCCGGGCTTGGCCCCATACGGGTATTTGCTCGGGGACAACGTGCCTGTGCTTGAGCGACGGGAGAATTTTTGGAAGATAATTATGAGGAAACTTGGCAAAAAGCAAAAAAACAAGTAGAGGGTCTCAGGTTTGTTTTGCGCACTGAGCAATAAAAAAAGAGGCCTTAAGACCTCTTGAGTGCGCACGAGAAGATTCGAACTTCCACGCCAAGGGCGCTGCCGCCTGAAGACAGTGCGTCTACCAATTTCGCCACGTGCGCAAGAATTAAATGGTCGGGGTGGCATCCCGATAGCTATCGGGAGAACCTACGACCTTTCTAACTTAGTGTCGGGGTGGCAGGATTCGAACCTACGACCTCCACATCCCAAATGTGGCGCGATACCGGGCTACGCTACACCCCGAACTGATATCTGAATTTATCCCCAAACTTGCTGGAGAAACCGGATTTTTCACACCCGTCAAATCGCAGAGAGTGGGGGATTCGAACCCCCGGTACAGTTTAACCCGTACGACAGTTTAGCAAACTGTTGGTTTCAGCCACTCACCCAACTCTCTTTTTCAGCTTTCGCTTCCCCTTTCCAATATTTAAACTGTCTGTCACAAACGGACGCATTTTTGGAAAGCGATGCAAATATAAACGATAATTTGCCACATTCACAAAGTACGATATTAATAAAACGCTCCTATTCGCGGGCGTTTCAGCATTGGATTTTTAATTGGTTGGAAATCAGAGTGAATCTGGAAGTATCAAGGCTTTACTTTTTTGAGTGGATTCAATTTGTTCTGCTGTTAAGTCAGCGCTGGGGTTTGATTGTTCATTTAAATGGTATTATGTAAATGTCTGATTTTTAAATTGATATTATCAATTTCATGTATCCCTACACTGAAATGGAACTCCAGGTTGTCAATTGGAGAAAAAATACCCTGTTTAGGGTATTTTTTGACTTCACGCTTATGTCTAGATTTATCAGCGCCAATTGGGCTACAGCAATCGGGCCAGCTTGGTCCAAGAAATTGGCGAAAAAAAAGACATATAGGCACAGGATTAAAAAATTTACGGCTATGATTATTCATTCTTTGTTTGGGAATTTTTGCGTCGTTGCAAATTCAAGGAAACCAGATGGTTTGTTGCTGCAATCCCGGTCAAGAATTGCCCTAAACAGAATTTTTGACGATAAGCGTGTAAGAGATAATGAATCAAGCGATTATCCTTTTGTTGTTGAGGTAGGCAGGCAGGAGTTTGCCCATGTGTTGATCACATTGACGAAGGATATTTCCTATGAGAATTTCGACAAGGATATATCGGAACTTGAAGTGATAGCATCGAGAGTGTAAGTCCGATAGCTTTATTTTTGAGGAAATTATTTCCAGGGTTTAAAAAAAATAGATTCATCGAATTGTGTTTTTTGTACTGTAAAATGTATTTTGTTGCCATTTTTTGCATTTTTTGATCAAATCATTACACTTAGATTGGTTAAGATTTATTATTTGGGTGATTTTGAAATTTGATTATTCAGTATATTTCAACCCTGATCACCCCAAAATCCCCTTAACTGAAGGCAAGTTTCGCTCCTTCATTCGTCAAAAACCATGTTGAGGTCCAAAGAAATCGAGATATACATGCCGTCGTATCTTTACGATTCGAAAAATCTATTGGTGTGTGTATTGGATGCTGATGGACAGATATTGCATGGTGGTGAGTTGTTTAAGTCTTTCTTTTCTCTTCCAAAGTTTTCCTTATTCACTTCCTTTTATAGTTTGACTCAGGATTCACAAAAATCTTATTTTGAGGATATTATGTTGGAAGTAATGGGGAGTCCTTATGAGATTTTTTCAGCAGTCCAGTATTATCCACGCGGCAACGTACAATGGGAATTTTCACTTTTGAAAAATAACGATGGCGATTTTTTGGGGATTATGGGAATTGGTACAGTTCGGAAGGAGTCTGATTCGAATATTTTGGCAACAACCGAGAATATTCGCCCAGAGAAGGATATCCATTTTCAACTCGATCAAAATTGGGAGATTATCCACCTTAACGACGCTGCGGAGGCCTTTTTTGGAGGAAATCGGCACGGACTTCTGAATCAAAAGGTTTGGCAGGTATTTCCCAACAGTAAGATATATGAGTATGCCTTGGAATTCAAAAAGGTAAAAGAAGACAAGCGGGAAAGGATTTTCGAGGATTTCATTCCAGAATTGGGGCGGTGGTACCAGATACACATCGACCCACGTTTGGAGCATTTGGACGTTTTCTTCAAAGACACCTCCGAGGTGCAATTGTTGGAGAATGAGCTTTCCAGATTGGGTTATTCCTTTGACGCGGTTTTAAATGGCTCAGAGGAAGCGATGATTTTGTTGAGCCATGATTTACGTGTACTGCGATTTAATCCGAAAGCTGCAGAACAAGTTGGCAATTTCTTAGACAAAAAGATCCAAGTAGGTGATAAATTCCTGCAAAATCTCCTCCCCGGAATTGAGCAAAAAATTCTCGGGCAATTGGAATCGATCATCAGCGGCCACGAGATTTGCTTTGAAAAGGAAATAGGAACCATTGGCAACCCAAATAACAAGCTTTTCCAACACCGAATTTTCCCAGTACGCGACAACATGGGCAAATTGATTGGATTCGTGTATGCCAACAGGGATGTACGCCAGGACGGTGATTTGGTCCTGAAATTGTCAAAAGACTACTACAACCTACGGGAAGTTACCTATCAACAATTTTTGGAACTCAGATCTCCTTTGTCTTCGATCTTAGGTCTGTTGGAGCTTTTAGATAAGGAACAATTGGACAACGAGAATCGAAAGTATTTGTCATATATCCGGATTCTTGCCGACGAATTGGATCAAATCATCCGTAAGAACTCGAAGAAAGTCAACGATTCCATTCATTGATTTTCGCGTATCCCGAAACATTTTTTTGGACAAACTGTTCCCAACCTGAATTCAAACTTTTGGGGAGATGAAAGAATTGTTGATTGAAGTGAAAAAGAATCGAAACGGTCATCATGGAATTGATGCCATCGAGCAAACTAAACCGCTTTTGATTTCGAACGGGCTTTTCATCAGGCACAAGGGAAACCTGATCAAAATCAAATGGTCAGATATCCTGTGGCTCAAGGGCGATGGCAACTATACTACCATGGTGACACGCCAACACGTGTATTCATTGAGAAATATTTTAAAGGAATTTGAGTCAATCTTGCCCGACAAGGAATTTTTTAGGATTCACAAAAGCTATATTGTAAGGCTCGACGAAATAATTAGTATAAACCCAAGAGAGATTCTGGTGGGTACCGATACAGTCCCGGTTGGGAGGTCTTACTTTCAAGAACTGCTGCAAGGGATCAGAAAGCTTGGAACCAACGGTACGGAGTAATTCAGAGGGTCTTTATGTAGCTGAATCAATACCAAAGTATGCTACTGTCCCCGTAACTCAGAAACCTATAATCGTTGTCTAGCGCAGTTTGGTACAATTCTCTCCACTTTCCTCTTGTAAATGCAGCGACCAATAGTATCAGCGTTGAGGAGGGCTGGTGGAAATTTGTAATGAGGCCGTCACAAACTTTGAATTCATAGCCGGGCATGATCATGATTTCCGTGTGGCCTGTTATTTCATATAGACCTCTTCTTTCCATCATTTTTAGGATTGCTTCAAAACTTTGTTGTCGATTCGGAAGCTCTTCATGACTTTGGTATGGGTACAATTTTGGAATCGAAAATTGCACATTTGCATCTGATCCCAACATCACGCCAAACCAATAAAGACTCTCCAAAGTCCGCATAGAAGTGGTCCCTACGGCGATGATTTTCTCTGAGTGTCGAGCCAATGCTTCAACAGTTTCTTTATTTATAACCATCTGCTCGCTGTGCATGGCATGGTTGGCGACCTGATTTTCTTTGACCGGAGCGAAGGTCCCCGCACTTACATGGAGGGTCAGAAATTCCTCCTTGACTCCTTTCCTTTTAAGGTTTTCCAGTACATCCTGCGTGAAATGCAACCCAGCGGTAGGTGCTGCCACCGCCCCTTCCTTTTCGGAATAGACCGTTTGATAGCGCGGCTTGTCCATCTCGGTGGGTTTTCGGTTGAGATAGGGTGGAAGGGGAACTTCGCCAGCTGCCTCTACGATGCTGACAAAGGGGATTTTTTCATGATTCCATTCAAAAGCGACAGCTTTGCAATCTCGATCTTCGAGAATGGCAAACACGGTGCAGGGCTGACCATTGATGAGGATTTCACCGCGTAGCTTTTCATTGATTTTCCATTTTTTCAGGTTGCCGATCATGCATTCCCACACAACCCGATTTGTCTGGAGCATGACTTCATTGATCAAGCCACTTGGTTCGAGTGGCTTCAGCAGAAAAATCTCTATTTTGGCCCCGCTTTCCCTTTGGAAGATTAACCTAGCCGGAATCACCTTGGTATTGTTGAAAACCATCATGCAATCGGCGGGTACCAAGTCGGGCAGGTGATAAAATTGATAGTGACTGATTTTTCCATCTCTGAGTTGTAGGAGTTTGGAATGGTCTCTCATTTCCAAGGGAAACTTTGCAATTCTCTCCTCGGGGAGGATATATTCGTAATCAGAGAGCCTGATCTCGGCTATGGATTTTGCCAACGAGTGCATATATTCAATTATCAGGCGGCAAATATAACCTCCATGTCAGAATATCTCCACAATATCCAATTTTCCTTCCAACCCTATGTGCTGAGGTTCAGGTTTGAGGCTGGCACCTCAAGAGGGGTTATGAATGAAAAAACGAGTTATCTTTTGAGGGCCTTTGAAAAAGACAATCCGTCTGTCGTTGGCTGGGGAGAAGCGGGGCCGCTGCCGAAATTGAGTGTGGATGATCTGCCGGATTTTGGGTCGATCATGGAGAATTATGTGGAGAAACTTTCAGGCAGCTCTATTCCCTGCGATCCAAAATCAGTTCTGGACTGGTGCAGTCGCCAAGTCCCGGAGAATCTTCCAAGCATACGTTTTGCCTTTGAAACTGCGCTGTTGGACTTGGCCCAGGGAGGCGAAAGGAAAATTTTTGACACGGGATTTTTTCATGGAAAAATGGCGATTCCTATCAACGGGCTAATTTGGATGGGAAAGAAGGAGATGATGATGGAGCAAATTGAAAAGAAGCTTTCCGAAGGGTATTCCTGCATCAAGATGAAAATCGGAGCTATCGGCTTTTCTGAAGAACTTGATTTGATCGCCCGTATTCGTAGTCGGTTCGGTGCAGACAAGATTGTATTGCGCGTAGACGCAAACGGTGCATTTTCTCCTGAAGAAGCTGGTGAAAAATTGAGAAAACTGGCGGAGTGGGACATTCATAGTATAGAGCAACCAATTAGGCCGGGTCAGCTTGATGAAATGGCAAGGCTTTGTCGAAGTGGAATTCTCCCAATTGCGTTGGATGAGGAATTGATCGGACTGACTGGAAGGGAGGAAAAACTGAGACTACTCGAAATAATAAAGCCCCAATACATCATCTTGAAGCCAACGCTACACGGAGGGATTCGGGCTAGTCAAGAGTGGATTCAGTTGGCGGAGGAATTAGGCATTGGTTGGTGGATGACATCCGCCCTGGAAAGCAATATCGGATTGAATGCCGTCGCCCAATTCACTTCAACCTACGCGATCAACATCCCACAAGGACTAGGAACGGGACAGTTGTACCACAACAATTTTAATTCGCCGTTGACAATATCGAATGGTTACTTACGCTATTTGCCGAATCCTTCACTTTGGGATATCAGGGTATAAACACGAAAAAGCCCCGGATGGCCAGGGCTTTTTCACTAGATGTCAATGTGGTGTATATAGATTAAACAACCTTTACATTCACTGCATTTAGGCCTTTTCTTCCTTCTTTCAGGTCGAATGTTACTTCGTCATTTTCCCTGATTTCGTCAACGAGACCAGTCACGTGCACGAAATACTCTTTGGAAGACTCATTGTCAACGATGAAACCGAAACCTTTGGTCTCATTAAAAAATTTCACTTTTCCTTTGTTCATGATAATTGTAATTGAATGAATAATTTGGGACAAATGTAAGGATACTTTTCGCATATCAAGCAGATATTCAGAAATATTCTTGATTTTGATTCGCTTTTAGCTTCCATCTCATTCCGAATGCTCGGCTATTGCCATTGGGCTGATTTAGTTTTACCTTGGAGTAGGCTTGTAGAGGAATTTTTCAAGCTTGATTGTATGAGAAAAACGCAGTTTATTTTGATATGGTTTGGATTTGCTTTCCTGATTGGGTCGCAGGTATGTGCGCAGGAAAAAGCCGATACGCTGCCGGAAAAGTCTCAATATGGTTTTTCTGGCGATGAAGCGGGCGAGGAATCCAGGCCTTTGGTGATCAAGCTATCGGACGATGGAAAAAAATACGTGCGCTTTATTCTTTGGGGGCAGATTTGGGCCAGGGCTTTGCAAAACAATCCCGGAACGCTGGGTGTGGATGGACGGCCTGTTGATTGGACGACAGACATTGGGATCAGGCGCGCGCGGATGCTAGCCTATGCCTCTGTTTCTCCGAGGTTTTTGATCATGCTGCATTTCGGGATCAATAACCAGACCTTTATGAACGGGGGTGTTCCGGGAGGAGGAGATTCCGGCAATGCAGGTCTATTGCCTATCGATCCGAATGTTCCAATCATTTTCAATGACATGAGTTCTGCCAAAAAGCCTCAGATGTTCATACATGATATTTGGAATGAGTTTAAGGTGACGCCTGAACTCTATATTGGGGCTGGTCTTCATTATTGGAATGGGGTTTCAAGATTATCGAGCGCGGGGACATTGAATTTTCTTACCATGGATGCGCCGATTTTCAATTGGGGAAACATCGAGCTTACGGATCAGTTTGCCAGGCAGTTTGGTTTCTATGCAAAAGGACAAATAAGGAACTGGGATTATCGAATAGCTTTGAACAAGCCTTTTTCTGTCGGCAGTGGTGGCACCTTTGATCCCGTGAGACAGCGTCCGATTGCATTCAACGATCAAAATGACAATTGGGCAACGCAGGGCTATATCGCCTATCAATTTTGGGAGCATGAGAACAATAAGCTGCCGTTTTTTGTGGGTAGTTATTTGGGAGACAAAAAGGTATTGAATGTGGGTGGGGGATGGCACCACCATCCTCAGGCAACCAGTTCAATCGATCAATCAGGATTGAAAAACCGTCATGATATCGGACTTTTGGGAATGGATGTCTTTTTGGATTTGCCTTTCCATACAGCATTGGGGATAGCGGCTATCACTTTTTATGGAGTTGCCTATCGTTATGACTTTGGGCCGAATTATATCCGAAACATCGGAATCATGAATACTGGTCTCGGCAGGGGAACGACCCAAAACGGACCTGGAAACAGCCAGCCGATGATTGGGACGGGGAATATTTTCTATTTCCAAAATGGATACATGCTCCCCAAAAAACTTATGGGAAACTTCGGTGGATTGCAGCCATTCGGTTCCTTGACTGTAAGCGATTTTGAGTATTTCGATCAGGCAGCGATGCAATACAGCCTCGGGTTCAATTATCTGATTTCGGATCACCGCGCCAAACTGAGTTTGGAATATCGGAGGAGGCCCTATTTCGAGAATTTCCTCCGCACAGGCGGTGCAGGGGAACTGATCCTCCAAACACACATTATATTATGAAGTACGCAGACTGCCAAAGTCTCGTTTTTTCCAGTGTCAATCCAATCCAAAGAAATAAACGGGTTTGTTGATTTTAGCTTCAAATGGAAGCTTGGTGAGTTTTCCCGTTTGAACGTTTCTTTCAAAAACCGTGATGTTGTTGGATGCTTGATGGGCGGCGAGGAGGTATTTTCCATCTTTTGTAAGGATGAAATTTCTTGGCATTTCTCCCCCCGTCTTTACCCTTTCCACCCACTCCAGATTTCCATCGCCCAATATTTTGAAAACGCTGATTTCATTGGCATCGCCGCGGTTGGAAACGTAAAGGTTCCTTGCATCCGGGGAAATCCGAACTTCAGCAGCACTTACATTTCCAACAAAATCATTTGCGGTGAGTGGAAAGGACGCGACGTACCCAACCTGCCCATTCTCAAAGGAATATGCCCCAATTTCTGCCGTGAGCTCATGAACCAAGTAAACTCTGCTACCATTTGGATGTATTGCCAAATGCCTTGGGCCTGAACCTGCAGCCACTTCAAAATAGGCCGGATCGGAATGGTTGAAAGGAACGGCGAAGCTGGGATTGAACTTGTAGATATGGATTTTGTCAGTCCCCAGATCTCCAACGAGTAGATATTTGCCATCTGGATGAAAGACAGTGCTATGGACGTGTGCCTTTTCTTGTCTATCGATATTGATACTTTGCCCCTCGTGCTGAATCGTCTGGACAGGTATGAGTTTTCCACCATCGATTTTAAAAGTCGAGAAATTTCCCCCGCTATAATTCCCAACCACCAAAAACCTCTCTTCTTCATCCATGGCAAGGTAGCAGGGGTGGTCGCCCTTTGTATCCTGCACGTCAATTTGTTCCAGCGAATTGTTTTGGCGGTCAAACCTGAATGACTTCACCTTTCCGCCATTTTCACCTGCTGTCTCTTCGACAGTATAGATCAATGTTTGGGCATTGTTGGCGATTACAAATGATGGATTCTGAATGCCGGGTGCCAAGACGGAGAAGTCCAGTACATTCCTTTTCGGGTCAAAGTTGAGTAGACCGATGCCTTGCGAATCATTATCGGTATATGCGCCAATGAGGAATGAATACGAAGTTTCCACTTTTTCTTCTTGGGGTTTATTGTCGCAAGCGATTGTGAGGCAGAGTGCGACAAGGATGCTGCCAACGATTTGCTTATTCCAGTTTTCCATCGGGCTTTTTGTCAAGTTTTGCTGGGTTTTTATCAGGAGATTCACTATGAAGGACGTGGGTTACCGGATCGTACTTTCCAGCCAATTCATCGATTTTTGTTCCTTTCCAAACAGGAATGTTGGTAATATAAGCCGCCTTTGCCAACATATGTCCTGCGATCGTCACTGTCAAAAATATAAAAAGAATGATAGCCAAAATCCTGGAAACCACCGGAAATGCTTCGAAATAAATGGCCGCAGCCAAGAGAATCATGCCGACACCCAAAGTGGATGCTTTGGCCGTCACCGAAATGCGGAGGTAAACATCCGGCTGGCGCAGCATGGCCACCGAGGTGGAAAGGATAAATAAAGCGCCCACCGTTGAGCAAATCATGATTATTACTTCCTTCATCTCTTGTTCTTTTGTTCGATGTAATAGGCGTATACAGTGGTACTGAAAAAGGCAATCAAGGCAAAGAGCATCGCAATATCCAGGAATGTACTTTGGTCAAATAACATGCTGAAAATGGCAATGATACAAATTGAAACCAAGAAAAGCATATCCAATGCAATCACACGGTCAGCCATGCTTGGTCCCTTCAGAAATCTGACGAATACCAAAATGACCGACACTGCCAACATTGGCACGATCACCCAATAGAAGTAGTTTTCGAAGCTCATGCGAATAATTCTATTAGTTTGTTTTCAAAATCTTCCTTCAGCTCCCGGATGAATTTGTCCTTGTCTTCCAGGTGCATGACGTGTACGTACATGACTTTCATGTCATCAGAAATGTCCATCACCATTGTGCCCGGCGTCAGTGACACCAAATTTGCCAGGGTGACTATATGAAACTCATCCTTGAGCGTGAGGGGTACTTTAACAATTCCTGGTTCGAGCTTGGATTTGGAATAAAGCGATTCTTTCACTGTTGAAATATTGGAGAGGATGAGTTTCCAAACCAAGAACAAGAAAAAATACACGAGTTTTGGAAGGATGACAAAATATTTTCGGTCCGATTTTTTTGTCGCCGTGATCCAAAGAATCCCAAGACCAATGATGAAGCCAAAAATGAAGTTCTCGGCAGTCGCTACTCCGGTGGCAATCACCCAAATTACTGCCAGCAGCAAATTGTTGAGAAGAAGTGACTTGTTCATGGTTGTGTGATTTGATTGCCCAAAACAGCCTGGATATAGGGACCTGTATCCATCAGGTCAGTGGAAATTTTCCTTGACACTTCGATGATATGTTCAGCCCCCAGGCCAATAAACAGAGAAACTGATGCCAGGAAAAAGATCGGCAAAACCATCAACCATCGGTTGGCTGCGCTCATTTGGTGAAAATATTGCCCATCGGCTGGCTTTGGTAGGTTTTCTGCTTGTTTCCAGAAAACCTCTAGCCAGATTTTCCCCACGACCCAAAGCGTGATGAAACTGCCCAAAATAATCGCTCCGATGAGGAAGTATTCCCGTGATTCGAGACCTCCTTGGATCAGGAATATTTTGGACCAGAAACCGGATAGTGGCGGAAATCCAACCAGGGAAAACAGTGGAATGGCCAAAAGAAGCGAAAGCAAGGCGTGGTTTCGATACATTCCGCCCAATTCATGGATATTCTCTGTCCCGTTCATTTTTAAAACCAAGCCTGAGATCATGAATAGGTTTGTCTTGACCACGATATCATGGATGAGGTAAAAAACCGCACCCATGATGGCCAATTCGGTAAACATTCCAAATCCCGCCATAATGAATCCAATATGACAAATGATCAGGTATCCGAATGTTTTGTTCATACTTTTCTGCAAAAGCGCGCCCATACCGCCCGTCAAAATCGTCAGCCCTGCGACCACGGAAAACAAAGGTCCGAGAAATTCGTCGCCGCCAAACATCAGCGTGAAGCAGCGGATGATCGAGTAAACCCCAAGCTTTGTCATCAAACCACCGAAAATGGCGGAAACCGCAGCCGGAGGTGTATGATAAGCTGCCGGCAACCAAAAATAAAGAGGGAATATTGCTGACTTGATCCCAAATGCAACAAAGAAGATTCCAGCCGTTGCATTGACCAGCCCGCGGTTGGGAATCTCTGCGATCTTGAGCGCCACATCGGCAAAGTTCAATGTCCCTGTCAATCCATAGATAAACCCGATTCCAACTAGAAACAGAGATGAAGCCAAGAGGTTGAGTGACACGTATTTCATCGCACCTTCCAATTGCTTTTTCTTTCCACCTAAAGTCAATAATACAAACGAGGAAATGATTACAACTTCGAACCAAACATAAAGATTGAAGATGTCGCCTGCTAAAAAAGCACCCATCAATCCCATCAGTAGAAAATGGAGGATTGGGAAAAAACCAAATTGTATCCGTTCCTTTCTTAAGCTTCCCGAAGCAAACATCGAAACCGCAAGTCCGGATAGGGATGCCAAAAGTACCATGGTGGCGCCAAAAACATCGGATACGAAACTAATCCCAAAAGGCGAATCCCAATTTCCGGCATGGCTGATTTGGATGCCTTGCTTCCAGGTAGTGTCAAACAGCCAAATTGCGATTCCCACCGAAATGAGCGAAAGCAGGATACTCAGCGTTTTTTGGATACCGATTTTTCCCCAACAGAAAAGCAGAATGATCCCTGCCAAAAATTGGAACACAATAGGCAATATCGTCAGGTTGTTGATCATATTTCCTCTTCGCTAGAATTCAGCTCATCCAGGTCATCCGTTTCGAGCACTTTGTACACTTTTTTGATCAAAATAATCGCAAATGACTGCAAGCCAAAGCCGATAACAATCGCCGTCAAAATCACCGCCTGCGGCAAGGGATCGGCATAGATATCGGTAAACACTTTCATCCCATCTGCCATCACCGGTGGATGTCCTTTGACCAATCTTCCCAAGAGAAAAATCAGTAGGTTGGCCCCATTTCCCAATAGGATCAATCCGATAATCATCTTGAACATGCTGCGGCGCAGCAGCATGTATACGCCGCCGGCATGCATCAATCCGATCAAAAAAACGAGCAACAACTCCATATCACACAGATTCAGAAATTGAAAAGAAAATTGTCAAAGTAGTTCCGATCACGACCAGATAAACCCCAATATCAAATACCAGCACGGAACTGACCGCACCGATAAACCTCAGTGGTTCGGAAAACCACAATCCGGTCAGAAACGGCAGCCCAACAAACCAGGGCGCGATTCCAGCCACCAAAGCCAACAAGAGTCCAACAGGCATAAGGTATCCAGGATTTACCCTGATGATTTTCCTAGTCTGGGTCAGTCCATATGCAAATGAATGGATCAAGAATGCCATGGATGCCACCAATCCGCCTACAAATCCACCACCGGGTTCGTAGTGCCCCCTCAGTAGCAGGAAAATGGAGAACAGGAGCAGCAGCGGCAGAAGATAATCTGAGGCTGTCCGGAAGATCAGTGATTTCATATCAGTGATTTTTTTGGGGATTTAGGTCCAACTTCATCAATGTGTATACGCCTATAGCAGCGATGACAAGCACGACCGTCTCAACGATGGTATCAGAAGCTCTGAAGTCCACCAAAATGACGTTTACGACGTTTCGGCCCTTAGCTAGGAGATAGGCGTTTTCCGCATGGAAAGTCGAGACATCAGTTTGTGATGGCGACTCAAAAACCTCCAAGGTCAGAATCGCAATAAATGCCCCAAAAACCAAGGAAATTATACCGTCACGGATTCGGATGGGATTGGAAGAAAGCTTTTTGTTTTTGGGTAGCCTGAAGAGCACCAGCATAAATAGAACCACCGTCAGCGTATCGATTGAAAACTGTGTCATCGCCAAGTCGGGTGCAGAAAAGAAGAGGAAAAAGAGACAATTGACAAAGCCAACAATACCCAAAGCGAGGATGGCCTTGGTTCGCGAATGTGTCAGGACGGCAATCCCAATAGAAACTGCCATCATGGCCGTCAAAATGACCTCGTAAAAGCTAACGGATGAGATTTGCTCCCAATCGATATGGATGTCCACACCACCTAAAAGGCGGTAACCCGTCACCAAAATAAGGAAGGCGAGGATGGTGATGAAATAGTTTCGCAAATAACCGTTTTGGAAGAAATCCGTCCAGAGTCTGGAAAACCGCAGGAATAGATTTCCGCCGCTTTCAAACAAGGTCTCCGGAGATGTGGACTCGAACCGAAACGTTTTGGCGAATTTGGTATCGCTGGGTTTCCAGAAAAAATACAAAGCAACACCCGCCCCAAGCGTGATTAAACTGAGCAATAGGACAAGGTTAAAGCCATGCCAAAGCTTCAAAGTAAACGTATTTGAACTCCCACTGATCGCCTGAAAGACTGGTTGAATCAAACTGCTGTCAATAAATACCGGAAATGCTCCGGTGAATATCGTAAGTGCAGCTAGCAGTAAGGGAGGTATCCAAAGTATGGCCGACGGTGACTTCACAGAGGACAGCGACGGGGGCAGCTTGCCCGCAAACGGTTTGATTCCGGCCCAAAAGCCTGCCACGAGCAGAAAAATTTTCGTCAATATCAATACCATCGCGGCAATAAGGCCAAAATCGCTCCTTGCCAAAACGCCTTCGTACATCACTTCCTTACTGAGAAATCCCAAGAAAAGCGGAAATCCGGCGCTACTCAATGCAGCCACCGTGCCACCTATTGCCACCAAAGGCATCACCTTTCCCAGTCCGGCCAATTCAGGAACATTCCGGGTACCCGTTTGGTGATCGATGATTCCTGTGACAAGGAATAATGCCGCCTTGTACAGCGCATGCGCCAGAATGAACAAGCCTGCTCCCAAAAGCGCTTTTTCGGTACCGACGCCCAGTAGAAAAACCAAAATCCCCAACGCCGAAATGGTAGAATAAGCCAATATGCTTTTCAAATCCACGCGGAATAAACTATGCGCCGCCGCATAAAACATCGTGATGCCGCCGACCCACAGAAGGGTATCATTCCAGATCGGATTAGCTCCCAAGACGGGAGTCATCCTTGCCAAAAGGTAGATTCCCGCCTTGACCATCGTAGCCGAGTGCAGGTAAGTGCTGACAGGCGTTGGAGCCTTCATGGCACCGGGCAGCCAAAAATGGAAGGGAAATTGGGCGGATTTGGTAAACGCGCCCACCATGAAGAGTCCTACAATCCAGACATAATGGGGGCTGTTTTGTATCGTTTCGGAAACCGGGGCTAAGGAAGAGAACGAGAAACTCCCACCAACCGCGCCCAGCAATACAACTCCTGCCAAAAGGACCAGCCCGCCGAAACCCGTAATACCCAGAGCCGTCAGTGCTGACTTGCGGGAGGACTTTTCCTCATGGTTGAAGCCGATCAAAAAGAAAGAGCTGATACTGGTCAGCTCCCAGAAAATGAACATCGCCATCAGGTTGTCCGATAGCACAAGTCCCAACATAGACGCCATAAACATGGACAGAAAGCCATAAAAACGATCAAGCGCCGGATGTCCCTTGAGGTAATAGGTCGAATAGAAGAAAACCAAACTACCTATGCCCGTGATTAAGAGTGCAAACAACAGCGACAATCCATCGATCCTGAAATCCAAATTGATCCCATAGCTAGGAATCCATGGATATCCGACCACTTGTGGACCGTTAGCCAGTGCCGGCAGCCAGCCAAGGAAATAGACAAACAATCCCAAAGGCAGTAGGGAATAAACCCAAGGAAAAACACCTTGGCCGAGTTTTCTTAATACAGGTGTAAAGGCCGCAAAGACAAATCCCAAAAAAACCGCTGTGATCATCCCGAATGCTTTCGATAATATGAAAATTCCATCGCCTAAAATACGAATTAATTTTTCCCGTATGGTCTCGCCTAAAAAAATCTCCAAGGTTTGATGTTGGGGCAATGTCGATCAATTTTTCCTTGAAAAACATACCAAGTCTGCCAGCCATTTCACGCCTTTATTTTCCACTTTTGCCCCAAATCCCTACCTTTGTGCCTTCTTCATCAAGGCTTCTACCGACACGCATGATCTTCTTTTTCCAATCCCCCCAGCACTTGGTCTATGCCGTCCAAGCGCAATTCCCCATTTCCGCCGCCGACACCGACAAATTGGTGTGGCTTTTTGGTGGCGCTACACTGCTCAACGGACCTTCAGTTACAGGTCGGTTTGCTGGACCGCGGAAGGAAATGATCACGCCTTGGTCCACCAATGCCGTGGAAATCACGGTCAACATGGGCATCGCGGGTATTCAGCGGATCGAGGAGTATTTCCCCTTGGGAGAAAAAGACAGTATAGATCCCATGCTGCAAAAGGCCTACACGGGTTTGGATCAGGATATTTTCGATATCCATTTGCAGCCCGAGCCTATCAGGGCAGTGGAAGATATCGGAGCATATAATGCCAAGGAAGGATTGGCGCTGAGTCAGGAAGAAGTAGATTATTTGGAAAATGTGGCCAAACAATTGGGCAGGCCACTCACAGATTCCGAAGTTTTTGGATTTAGCCAGGTCAATTCTGAGCATTGTCGTCACAAGATTTTCAATGGGACGTTTGTGATTGACGGGGAGGAAAAGGAAAAGACGCTTTTTCAATTGATCAAGGAAACTTCCAAGCGGAATCCCAACAAAATCGTCTCTGCCTACAAAGATAACGTAGCCTTCATCGAGGGTCCAGCGGTACAGCAGTTTGCGCCCAAAACGCAGGATAAAGCCGATTTTTTCGAGCCTGAGCCTATTGAGACAGTAATTTCGCTCAAAGCCGAAACACACAATTTCCCAACCACGGTCGAGCCATTCAACGGTGCCGCAACGGGTTCGGGCGGTGAAATACGCGACCGCCTCGCCGGTGGTACCGCATCCATTCCACTCGCAGGAACTGCTGTCTATATGACTTCCTATGCGCGTTCGGAGGAGGGGAGAAGCTGGGAAAAGAATCTTCAGCCAAGGAAGTGGCTTTACCAGACACCCATGGACATCCTGATCAAAGCCTCCAATGGGGCCTCGGATTTCGGAAACAAATTTGGCCAACCTTTGATCTGTGGATCGGTCTTGACCTTTGAGCATGAGGAAGCAGACAAATCCCATGGCTTTGACAAAGTCATTATGCTGGCAGGTGGTGTTGGATTTACTCGAAAAGAATTTGCGAAAAAACATGAGCCCGGCAAAGGGGACAAAATCATCGTCATGGGTGGTGATAATTACCGGATCGGCATGGGCGGCGGTGCTGTTTCCTCGGTAAATACAGGTGAATTTTCAAACGCCATCGAGCTGAACGCGATCCAGCGCTCCAATCCCGAGATGCAAAAGCGGGTTTCCAACGTCATTCGCGCTATGGCTGAAAATGCCGACAATCCGATCATTTCCATCCACGACCATGGTGCAGGGGGACATTTGAACTGCCTCTCCGAATTGGTTGAAAGTACGGGCGGGACGATCCATTTGGACCAATTGCCGGTGGGCGATCCGACACTTTCCGCCAAGGAAATCATCGGCAACGAATCCCAAGAGCGCATGGGATTGGTCGTTCACGAGAAAGACGTTGCAACCTTGCAGCGTATCGCCGAACGGGAGCGGGCTCCTTTCTATGTCGTCGGAGAGACGACTGGAGATATGCATTTCAAGTTTGAAAACAGAAAAACAGGGGAGAAGCCTGTGGATTGGGACTTGGCATACATGTTTGGAAGTTCGCCGAAAACTATTTTGGAAGACAAAACCCAAAGCCAATCGCTTGAAACCCCAAGTTACCAAGCTGAAAACTTACAGTATTATATAGAGCAAGTTCTCCAAATCGAGGCGGTTTCCTGCAAGGATTGGTTGACCAACAAGGTGGATCGGTCTGTTACCGGACGAGTTGCCAAGCAGCAAACGGTGGGTGAAATCCAACTTCCATTGAACAATGTGGCTGTGATGGCGCTGGATTTTACAGGAGAAAAAGGCATAGCGACTTCTATTGGCCATGCACCTGTCGCAGCATTGGCCAATCCCGAGGCAGGGTCAAGGTTGGCGATAGCCGAGGCTTTGACCAATTTGGTCTGGGCACCGCTGACACATGGGCTTGCGGGCGTTTCGCTTTCCGCCAACTGGATGTGGCCTGCCAAGAATTCCGGCGAAAATGATAGGCTTTACCGTGCGGTAAAGGCGATTTCCGATTTTTCAATTGCCCTCGGCATCAATGTGCCGACCGGCAAGGACTCGCTTTCGATGACGCAAAAGTATCCGGGTGGCAAAACGGTTTATTCTCCCGGTACGGTCATCATTTCCACGGTAGCAGAATGTGCTGCTCCCGCTAAAACAGTTTCTCCAAACCTGCAGCCGATTTTGGGCAGCAAGGTATTCTACGTTGATTTTTCAAAAACATCCGCCCAAATCGGCGGTTCGAGTTTTGCCCAAATCCTGAACAAAGTGGGCAATGAAACGCCTGACATACAGGATCACCAATATTTCTCAAAGGCATTTGGCGCTATTCAAGCGCTTATCGGCCAAGGACAGATATTGGCGGGACACGACGTTTCCTCAGGTGGTTTGGTCACTGCACTTTTGGAAATGTGCTTTCCATCCTCCAAAGTTGGTTTGTCGGTACATGTAAACCGTTTGGAAGAAAAGGATATCGTGAAAGCTTTGTTTGCCGAAAACCCGGGAGTCTTGATCCAGGTCATGAATCCTGAAGTGGTAAAGGGGTTCCTGGATAACCTTGGTATTACCTATATCTCCATCGCAGATGTGACAATGGATGGCAAGGTAGATTTGCAGGGTGCGAACCTGAGCTTGGAAGTAGCCGCCATGCGGGATATTTGGTTCAGATCTTCGTATTTGTTGGACAAGAAGCAAAGCGGCGAGAAACTGGCATTGGAGCGCTTCCAGAACTACAAGCATCAAACGCTTTCCTATAGATTCGGCAATGGCTTTTCGGGCAAATTCTCGAATTGGGCTTTGGACCCTTTCCGCAAGACAAAGTCAGGTGTCAAGGCTGCCATCATCCGCGAAAAGGGTGTAAATGGCGACCGGGAAATGGCCTATTCGCTATGGCTTGCAGGATTTGACGTGAAGGATGTCCATATGACCGATCTGATCAGCGGAAGGGAAAACCTCGCCGATGTACAGATGATCGTGTTTGTGGGAGGCTTTTCAAATTCCGACGTGTTGGGCTCGGCCAAAGGTTGGGCTGGGGCCTTTCTCTACAATGAAAAGGCAAAACAAGCCCTCGACAATTTCTATGCACGGAAGGACACTTTGAGTTTGGGCGTCTGCAACGGATGCCAATTGATGGTGGAGTTGGGACTCGTCACTCCCGAGCACGACCGGAAGCCGAAGATGCTGCACAACGCCAGCCACAAATTTGAGTCCTGCTTTGTCAATGTGGAAGTGCCTCAAAACAATTCCATCATGCTGGGTTCGCTTTCAGGCCAGCGCTTGGGCGTATGGGTTGCCCATGGTGAAGGCAAATTCAGCCTACCGAAATCAGAAGCTGATTACCATGTCGGCATGAAATACAGCTATAGCGCCTATCCAGGCAATCCTAATGGATCGGATTATGCCGTGGCAGGGATTGCCTCAGCAGACGGAAGACATTTGGCAATCATGCCGCATATCGAGCGCTCGCTGAAGCCCTGGAACTGGCCGTTTTATCCAACAGAGAGAAATTCAGACGAAGTCAGCCCTTGGATGGAGGCCTTTGTGAATGCTTTCAATTGGGTGAAAGCGCATTAAGAGCTCGCAAAGAAAAATGAGGTGCAAAGCGCGTGAACAAGTTTATGGCACGCAAAGGCGCAAAGCCGCCAAGAAAAAGAAATAGCGCCTGCAGCCACTTTGTACTCGTTGCCTTTCAGCGGTTTGCCGAGAAAAAAAATTGCCACGAATTCTCGAATGGCATTCCTCTGCCACCTGCCACAGATCTCTGTGTTCTATTAGTTGGCGTTCTTCGCGCCTGTGCTGTCTTTGCGAGAAGAAATAGCCAGGAATGATGTTCTCCGCTGCCAACTGCGACTGACCACTGCCTTCTATTTCTTCGCTCCTTCGCGGTCATTGCGAGGAAAAAATAGCCCCGAGTGTCTGCCAACTGCGACTGAACACTGCCTTCTATTTCTTTGCTCCTTCGCGGTCTTTGCGAGCGGCGCGAAAACACTATTCTTTTTTTCTTTCCATCACGACCACCAGCTTCTTCAATGGCTCGGAGTAGGCAAGACGAGTGATATTCTGGTATCCAACGACCTCGACGCTGCCGAGTGATTCCCAGCCTTCCTTTCCAATTTTTCGGATAAAAAGTTCATTGCCTATTCCCATCAGGAGTGTATTGGCATCCAGCCAGATAAAATCCTGTGATCCGGGCAGGCTCATTCCGAAGTCGATGTATTCCCTTTTCTCAATATCAAATCCAACAACACTGTAAGACTTGTGCCCATTCGATTCGGTCATTTTATCTAAGTCCAAATAGGCAATAGTGCTGGATTTTGGCCGCTTTTTGATGCATCGACCGACATTCTTGTCGATCGTGTGCAATTCGGACTTGCTGTCGGGATAGACCAGGGAATTCGGTTTGCCAAGGACAAACATCGCCGCCTTGTTGTCATACCAGTCATAATAACCGACAGGCTCTATATCATCGTAAAGCAACTCCGGTTCTCCAAAATTGGTGGGGTAGAGCCAAAGCCGTTGCTTTCCGTCCGGTTCAACGGTCACCGCCGATACGTAGAGGCCACAGTCGGTCAATGAAGGTGAAAACTCATTGCGATCTGCGGATTTCGTCAGGTTCGTGAATTTCCTCGATTCGAAGTTGTAAATGATGATGTCATGATTGCCTTTGTCGTCGGCTGCCGAGAAGGCCATTTGCTTGTCGTTGATAAAGGCGGGTTGATTGTCGTACAGGTCGCGGTCCGTGATCTTTTCAACGCCGTTGATACTCAAGGTCCATTTGCCCGTTTGTTTTTTCAGGTCGACAGCAATCAGGTCAAAACTCCCCTGGGCGATTAGTTGCGGGATACAAATAAGATAGGTAAAAAGGGTAATAAAGAATCTACGATACATAAATCAATTGCTTTTCGGAAACCAAATTACAAAATGAAGGTTAGAATGGGGTGGGAAAATTAAAATTATATACTGATGCCCGATTGGACTTGTTGCGGAAAAGAGGGGATGACCTTGCAGACCGGCTCGTGGTTTTTTTGATCCAAAATCCTGACTGGATCGAAAGGATCAATCATTGGGAGCAAATCCCTGCGGTACAGGAGGTATCGGATTTCCCGGAATTGGTCAAGGAATATTTCCTGTTTTTCCATGCCAAGCCCGATTTTATCGATCGGACGAGGACTGCCGCCGCGCAGGATTTTTTCCAGAAAAACTCCAACCTCTATCTCTCCCTCCTCGGATTTTATTCGCTTCCCTACTGCTATGCATTCGCCGATGGGGCGCAGGTTTTGGTGCGGTCCAAGCGGATTACGGAAGAAATTGGGGTCAGACTTTCTGAAACAGCGCTTTTCCTGATGGATGCGTTTTATCCCGGAATATTTTTGACAAATGACCAAAAGTTGATAACCTTGGCAAAGGTGCGTTTGACACATGCATTCAGCAGGTATTTTGTAGCGCGCTACGCAAAGGACTGGAATCCAGACTGGGGCATTCCGATCAACCAAGAGGATCTCATCGGTACGAATTTGGCGTTTAGCCTGATGGTCATGCGGGGCATGGAAAAGCTGGACAGATTTCCCGGCAAGGATTCCCTCGAGGACTTGCTGCACTATTGGAAGCTGATTGGTTTTTACCTTGGTTTGGAGATTGACTATTGGCCCGAGACTGCCAAGGAGGCTTTTGAACTGGAGAAATTGATCCGGAAGCGACATCTTAAGCCATCTGAGGCTGGGCGGATTTTAATGGATTCGCTTTTGAGATACTACAAAACGTCGATTCCGGATACCGCAATCACATCCGTAATGGATCAGTTTATTGGATATTTTTTGGGAATAGAGGCCTCTGCAGCATTGGGTATTTTAGCTGTTGGCAAATTGCCAAAGCAGGTATATGGTCTGGTATTGGACTTCAGCTTTTGGAAACAGGGGCGCACCCATGTAGGGTATGGGGGAATAAGAAGGGATTTGATGCAGCGCTTTAAAAGTGAATTTGGTCGTGACCTTGTCCTTAACCTGCCCATTCCAAAGCGTTCATAATCGTACACTTTTTGTCCGTGTGCGCGTCAGCGCTATTTCGAATGGTTCATTTTTGGCGTGATTTAAGGGTTTTTGGCATATGGCATCCTTTTCGTATTTTGAAGGACATATGAGAAATGTAAGTAACATTTTCCGCAAGTTTCCTTTGGAATTGGTCTTTTGGCTTGGTGCGATTGTTGGCATCTTTCTGATAGACCCTTATGGACCCCAACATTTCAGTCTATGCCCGTTGAGTAACCTAGGATTCGACTGGTGCCCAGGCTGTGGATTGGGGAGGTCCATGAGCTTGTTGACCAAAGGAGATATACAAGCATCCTGGTCCATGCATCCGCTGGCCATGTTTGCTTTCGCGGCGATTGGTTACCGCATCTATCAACTCATAAAACTCATCAAAACTTCTAATCACTATGGCTAATGTATTGAGACACCTTCCTGAATTGGAAGGAATGGAATTGGGTTACATCCAGGGAATCCTTAAAAACATGGATGACGATCAGGCTAACCTTTTCGCACAGGTTTACCGAGCAAGGAGGAAGGACAATCAGATGGTATTGATACTCTGTCTGTTGGGCTTCTTCGGATTTGCGGGTCTGCATCGCTTTGTTTTGGGGCAGATCGGATTGGGTATCCTGTATATATTGACAGTAGGTCTTTGCTTTATCGGTACGATTGTGGACTTGGTCAACTACAAGAGTCTTGCATACGAATACAACATCAAGGTAGCCCACGAAACGCTCTCAATGATGTCAAACGGTGGTATGGGCACCACATCAACCACCGCCTCAAATGTATAAGGATATAAAAGCAGTGTTTTTCGTAGCGGCCCTAGGCTTAATGCTTGGTGGCTGCTACGCACCTTCTGAAAAGACTGTTACCACAGATTATGAGGAAACCTTCTCGGGAGTCGAGGAAATCGTATTGGAAGGCAAATTCCTGGAAGTGTCCTATGAAGGGCGGGAAAATTCAACAGAAGTACATCTCAATGGCTATGTGGAGGCTCCGGAAAGTTCCGGTCTGCAAATCAAGTACCGAAAATCGGGTTCCAAGCTGATTGTCGAGGTTGTCGGTGACACAGAAATAATCGGCTGGAACTTCGGGAACAGATTTGACGGATTTATCAGCTTGACCGGACCCGAGAATATCAAGCTCGATTTTCAAAACGGCTCGGGTTCGATTGAGGTACTGAATGTAGTTCACGAGGTAATCGACCTGAAGGTTAATTCGGGTAGCATCAAGGCGATGGGCATAGAGTCAAACACCATAAACCTGCATGCATCCTCCGGAAGTATAACGGGCGAAGCTTTGACCGGGAAAGTCCTGGCCGAAGTCAATTCTGGTTCGGTCAAATTGACGGAGCTAGAAGGAGACGTGAGGGCCAACGCATCTTCCGGTTCCCTTAAGTTCGAAAATATCCAAGGAAAGGTAGACGCCAAGGTAAATTCCGGCAATATCCGGCTATCTGAAGTCAAGGAACTTGGACAGTTAGAGGCAAGTTCAGGCAGTATCAAGGCGGAAAGATCAGGTCTCGGACCAAATTCCAACTTCAAAGCCAACTCTGGTAGTGTATCAATCCAAACAACCTCTGATTTGAAAGCTTTCAATTATGACCTTTCGGCCACAAGTGGTTCGGTGAGGGTAGGTGACCAGGATTCAGGCAAAAAGTTGGACATCGATAATGGCGCAAGTGCTACTGTTGAAGGCAGGGTATCTAGCGGATCCATCAAAATTATCGTTGAAGGTTCTGAATCCCCTGAGTAGGTACTGTAAATTCGGTATCCATTACTTTCCCTGATGGTCTCGCGGTCATCAGGGATTTTTTTTTATTAAAGCAGGATGGGATCACAATCTCGAGATCTGCAACCAATAATTGAATTTCGATTCCAATGCGACTTGAATACTGCTTTGAAAAACTTGGGAATTTCCCACCATTGTCATGATAGCAATTCTAACGGCTGTGGATTACGGATTTTACGATCAAACAGGAATATATTTTAAAATAGAGCAACAGATTCTATTGGAATCATCGTTCCTGAACTTCAAAAATAGTAATACTAAAAACATAAAAGAAACAAGTAAAACGACTGTAATTAGTTTAAATGCAAAAAAAATGTAACAAAGTGCAAAAAAATGTTGATATAAATATTTTTTATGAATATCTTTCATTGAACTTTTAACCTTTCCCAATTATGAAAAATTTAACCAAAGCCCTGAGTACTTTTACAGGTCAAAGTTCTTTCAAAATCCAGCTAGGTTTCTTTGTTGCCTTGTTGTTTTTTTTGAACGCCTGTACGGAAAGTCTGCTGAAGGATGAAGACATCAGCAACGACTTGAGTTTGCTTTCACAAAACCTTGCGAAGGAGTTTGGAAAGCTAGGTATTTCGGACGCTGCCAACGGCGGCAGTGTGGACGAGTTTTATTTTCTGGCGCCGACTGTTGCCAAGGCTCCGAAGTATCACAAAAACTTTCACCCCAACCTCAGTCCAATTGTCGAAATCAGCGACGACTTGGGTTTTAAGAACTACCACGCTGTCTTCAACCGTGATGGTGCTGCAGACGGCAAAGTCGTAGTCAATAAGGCGGAGGAGAATTACTTTGTCGATTGGAATCCGAGTGAGACGAAGGCACAAATCGGGAAAATCTACCGGATTCGCGTTCGCATTGGGGAAAAAGTACTTGGCCACTTGGATGTGGGCGTAGTACCTTCCAATCAGACCAAATCACTCCAGGATGGTTTGATTCCTGTAGTTCAAAACCAGAATTTCAGAATCGCATTTCGGGTAGAGGAAAAAGAATGCCCGGCGCGTATTGAAATCAAGCCGGCTGAAGCAACAGTTCTTGTCGACGGTGAGCAGCAATATGAGGCAATCGTCTATAACTTTTACGGAGAAGTGCTGACAGATTTTGCGTTTTTGAATATCAAATGGTCTGTAGCGGATGGCGAGGTCGCCTCCATTGACCAAGATGGTTTGGCCAAAGGCAAGAAATTCGGTGTCACCGGTATCAAAGCCAAGTCTTTTGATGTAGAAGGAACAGCCACGCTTTTCGTACAGGAAGCAATTGCACCAAGGCCTGGTCGTGACGTCGTGGTATTCAACGACGTAAACCATTTGGATAATACGGGCCTAAACAACCCGAATAATAGACTTTTGGTACGTAATCTGATCGATTATCAAACTATCGGAAATCGTGCCAATGGAAAAACAGTATGGATGGACTGCGGCAGGAATTCCGGATATCCTCAGGCATGCCAAGGAAACAATACACATACGGCGTTGCATCAGTTTATTCAGAATTCTGGATATAGTCTCACATTTATCAATTCGACTAATACACCTTTGACCAATATTGATCCTGACGTGAAGATCCTTTTTTTGTGGTTGCCAAAAGTCCAGTTCTCTGTGGCTGAAATCAACGCAATGAAGGATTTTGCCAATGAAGGTGGGCGTATAATTTTCATCGGCGAGTGGGATGGTTTTTATACCAATGTCGGGCTTGCCGTAGAAAATCAATTCCTGATCAACATGGGCGCTGTCATGCGTAATGTGGGCAACGCAGTTGATTGCGGCTATAATACGCTTCCATTTGCATCGTTGAGGCCGCATCCAATTACGAGGGACATGACGGATATCACCATTGCCTGTGCGTCAGTTATCCAATTAGGTCCAAATGATTTTGCATTGTTCTACAACAGCACGAACTCACTTGTCCTTGGCGGCGTGGCCCAAATTGATACCAATCCGATAACAGAACTTCAGAATGCAAGGGTGGCGCCTAGCGATCAGTCAAGATTGAGGATTCTTGGCGAACTTGATCCAAGAAAAACTACAGGATTTTAACGGTTTCACTAAATAGCTTTTTTCAGTTGGACAGAGGGGAAATTTTTTCTCCTCTGTTTTTTTATTTTTGACGATCCAAGTATCTATTCATATGTCTTCGTCCCAATTGTTTTCCAAATCGATTCCATCCCTTTTGATTTGTATCGCGCTCATTTCCTGCAAGCCCAGCGCAGAGAGAAAAGCCATCGAATTGATTTCCAAATCCATCGATGCGCATGGCGGTTACAAGGAATGGAAAGCAATGGAGTCAATGACATTTCTGAAGGAAACGAGGCTTTACCATGCGGATTCCAGCCTTGAAAATGAGCTTTTCCAAGAAATCGAAATCAGGTTCCAGCCACATTTGGAGATTCGGATGAACTGGGAAAAGGACAGTATGAGGCATACAGCGTTGTTTGACGGTAAAAGAACAAGGTATTGGCTAGGGGAGAACGAAATCCAAAATGAAGACTTCTTGAAATCCAAAAAAAGGGATCTGGATGCAGCGGCCTATGTGATGACGAAGCCCTTTGATTTGTTGACGGGAGATAAACAAATTGAATACAAGGGGCTTGTCCTACTTCCTGATGGAAAAGAATATGAATCAGTACGGGTAGTCGATGGTCCGCACTCCAGTTCAAATGCTGACATTTGGGTGTACTATTTCAATCCGAGTGATAGTAGGCTGACGGCCTATTCAGTCAAGACCTTGGACCATACTAGTCTCGTTTTCAACGACGGATGGGATGTTTTTGGAGGTTTGATCCTACCTCTAAGAAGAAAGAGTTACCGGCTGCTTGAAAGTGGCGAAATTGAATACCTACGGGCTGAATATGAGTTTTCCGAATACCATATAAATAGATAGGCTATCACCGGCTCCAACTTTATTGGTTTCCCTACGCCCCGAGGCATTATTTCTTATTTATTTTATTGATTTTCAGATTAATAATTGATGATTTCTTAATTTATAAGCTATCGAATTTTTATATATTTGGATTTAGATATCCAGATTTTTGTATATGAAATTCAATTATTTGCATTCTCTTTTTCTCTTGGTTTTGATATGGTCTTGTCGGCCGACAGACGATCCGCCAAATCAGCTCATTTCCGACAACGTAGATGAAGGGATTATTTTTGTCAAACATTCCGATTCTGGCGTTTCGTTCCGGGTGAAAACAAACAATCCCGGCAAGTTTAAACCTTGTGCCAATAAACCCACTTTTGCAATTTCAGAGGATGGGCAAGCTGCGCTAACCTTGGAGCAGGGTGTTTATTGGATTGATATTCACTGGGCAAACGGTGAACCTTTGATCCAAACTGTACCTGTATTGGTTATAAAAGACGTCGAATACGCCAGAAAAACAGTGACAACACTGAAGAACCTAAAGCAGGGTGGGGGTGAATTTGCACTGGTTTTTAGACATGCAGATGCAAGTGTCGGCATCGATAAGCCTGCATCTACAATTCCCCAGTGGTGGAAATCCTGCGACCCGGATGTGGCACGGCAGCTTAGTGTAACGGGCATTGTTAGATCCCAGAGAATCGGGAAAATCCTTAAACAACTGCAGGTACCAATTAAGAAGGCTATAAGCAGTGAGTTTTGTCGAGCTGTACAAACCTTAGAGTTGATGGAACTCGGATTGCCAATCTCCCTTGACCCCAGACTCAACCATGAAAATGCAAATCCTGTTACTTTTAATTACCAAGAGGTATTCAATTCCTTGAATGAAAACCGAACTTCCTCGGGTGTATTGATTGCTAGTTTGCACTATAACATCTACAAAAACAACCCCCATTGGGATATTATAAGGCCCTTCAACATGACAGATGGATTCTTGGTGAGGGTTGAGGGGACTGGTGATCCTGAGCTTGTTGGAAGTCTGCCTTACTTCATTTGGGACCTATTTGAGGAGTAAACAGACGGTTAGATTTTTGCTCTGCTAATCGGCATCGTCATGCACCGCGGACCACCCAGACCCCGCGACAATTCTGAAGATGGAATTTCCAAAACCTCCACACCCATATTGCGGAGCGCATTATTGGTGTGTTTGTTTCTGTTGTAGGAAATCACCCTTCGCGGTCCGATGGCGAAGACATTTGCCCCATCAAACCACTGTTCACGCATCGAATAGTCGGGGTTACCATCCGCGGTTGATAGGATCTCGAGATGTGGAATTTCTTTTTCCAACACCGTCAACAAAGATTCATTAAGTACTTGGCGCTTGATATTCACTTTGTCGTCCCTGATTTCCTTGAGCGTGTATAGTGATGTCTGCAAAACCGCATTCAGGGCATCTGGATACGTCAGCACAAGATTTTCATCCAAGATCGTAAACACGGTGTCGAGGTGCATATAGTTCCGTTTTTTGGGAAGGTGGACCTCATAGACCCGCTCTACGGTTCCCTCCGCCAAAAGTGCCTTGGCGACCTGATAAATGGCTTTTTCATCAGTTCTCTCGCTGTTGCCAATGGCAATAGCTTTCTTGGAAAGTACGATGATGTCCCCACCTTCAATGCTTGGCGGGTTGTCGTTTCCGTTGATGGGATAGATCGGATTTACGTGATCCTTAAAATCGGGGTGGTTTTCAAAAATCGCCCTCAGAATGTCCGCCTCACGCTGACGTCCCTCCATCTTCATGCTGGAGAAAATGATGCCTCCCGGTGTGATCGCCATCGGATCGCGTTGAAAGTACAGGTTTGGACTCGGCGGAATCACGAAGGCGGAATCCATCAGCTCACCAGCAGGCAGATTCGGTATTTTTCTCTTGAGTTCATGCACTTTGACTCCTGCGGTAAGTGCCGTGGCGCATTCCGCTGTCGACAATCGGTCTAGGATATACTCTTGGAAATGGGTCAAACGCGACTTGACCAGCGCACTGTGCATCAGCTTTTCCAAAATTTCCCGGTTTGACAGGACCTGGATCAAGAGCTCGTGAAGGCGGTAGACGGTCGCACCAGTGGTTTGTTTGATAAGGTCGGTGAAGAAGTCATGCTCCTTTTGCATGGCCTCCAAGTAGGGGACATCTTCAAAAAGTAAATATTCCTTGTTGTAGGGGGTAAGACGGTCAATTTCCTTTCCAGGTCTGTGCATCAATACGGCCCTTAATGTGCCAAATTCAGAGTTTAATCGGAGATTCATGTCAAAAAAACACCATGTTTGCCGGAAAGATATTCAAAATTTAAATTCCTAAGCCCTAAAAAAAACTAATTTGACAATAATTTAAAAATGTCCTTTCTAAATCTACCTACGGTTGGATTCTTCAGCCACCTGAGAAAGGAGGCAACAGTGCCACTTCCGCTCCATGGGGAATAGCCGTGTTGCCGACGGTCTGCTTTCTATTTACCGCAATACTGAACTTCATGTGTCGCAGTTCGGGATATTGTTGGTGCAGGTGTCCCAACAGTGTATCCGTAGTCGGAATTCCATCGATCGTCAATTCCGAGGTTTTTATTTTCTCGGCAATAATTCCAAACGCCTTTACCGTGATCATTTCGCAACAATTCTGAGTTGAAAGGTAACCAAAATTGATCAGCCTGTCCATATTAATTTGACAGCCGCGACTACCAAGACCGCGGTTAGCAAATATTTGATGACCTTTGGCTGGAACTTGAATGCCCCCAAGTATGCACCAAGCGCGCCGCCCGCGATTGTCAGCGGCATCACTATCCATAGATTTGGATCGATCTGTGCGGCAAACCCACTTGCTCCCAGAAAACCCGAGACGGAATTCAGGAAGATAAACAAGGCCGATACCGCAGCGGTCTCCTTGATGTCTGTCCAGCCCAACATCAGAAGGATAGGAGAGAGGATGATGCCACCGCCGATACCTATCAAGCCAGAGACAAAACCGATTCCCAATCCCAAAACAGGCGCCATCCACCATTGTCTTTCTGAGGTTTGCTTTGGGCTGACGGGAAATACATTGAGGAATTTTAGGACAGGAAAAAACAACAGAATACCCAAAATCCTTTTGTACCATTCGGCATCGATACTGAGGCTTCCCCCAACATAGGCAGCTGGGATCGAGAAAAGCCCAAGTGAAATGAAAATCGCCCAAGGGAAATCGACCTTTTTACGAAAGGACAAAAAAGCCATCATCGAGACAAACATGTTCATTATCAACGCCGTAGGACGTATCTGTTCGGGGGGGAATTGCAACAATGCCAATACCATCAAGTAACTGCTCGCTCCGCCATGTCCGACCGAGGCATAGAGAAAGGCTGTTGTAGGTAGCAGCAGGTAAAGGAATATTTCTTCGAATCCCATATTTTACCATGAAAAGAATCTCACCATTGTCCCTTTTGGCAAAAAATCCAAATCTTTTGGGATTTCGGCAATGCCGTTTGCATTGCCATAGGCAATCAAATTGAAGGATTCCTGGCCGGGGAGGACTTTGATGCCTTCGTTTTCCAATTTGGCTTTTAGGAAAAAGGTCAAAGCACCCTTTTTGGAGAAATCTGTTTGCAGAGGGAAAGTGCCCATCGGTTGGAAGGTATTTTTTTTACCCATCCAAGCTTCTAAGCATGGTTTGACGTATTGGTTGAAGCAGGTGAGCGTGGAGGCGGGATTTCCCGGTAGGGCAAATACCCATTGCGTTTCGGTCCTACCTACCCACAGTGGCTTGCCCGGTTTTTGGGATACTTTGTAAAAAAGCTCCTCGACACCCTCGTTTTCCAAACCTTTTTTCACAAAATCATAATCACCGACCGAAATCCCACCCGAAATGACCAGCACATCCACTTCCTCCAAAAGCTCGTGCAATATGATTTGCAGCCGCTCCGGTTCATCGACCGCTTTGTAAATGGAAATATTGGAAATGCCCAAATCCCTGAGATAGGTGTTCAAGATGGGGCCATTGGCGTTGTAGATCTTCCCAAAGGAAAGTGGCTGCCCGACTTCCACCAACTCATCGCCTGTCAAAAGCAAACCTACCTTTGGCGCCGCGTAAACAGGAACTTCTGAGATTCCCACTGACGCCAGCAGTCCCACCATTCCAGGCGAAACGACCGTTCCTTTTTCAGCAATTAAATCGCCTTGACGGTTTTGGGCGCCCATTTTTCTGAAATTTGCGCCTTTTTCAAATCGCTCCCAATCAAAGTGAATACTTCCGTTTTGGACGGTGACATATTCTTGTGGGATGATGGTATCAGCGCCGGTCGGCGTTGGTGCTCCCGTAAAAATTCTGATGGCTTCGCCTGTTTGTATTGCGGTGTGATTGGTTTCACCGGCTCGCATCATGGATTGGGTTTTTAGCTTCCTGCTGCCGTTTCCCTGTTCCCAGCGGATCGCATAGCCATCCATCGCAGAATTGTCAAAGGAAGGAATGTCAATCGGTGAAAAAATAGCTTCTGACAATACGAATCCCAGCGATTCCAAAAGCGGGCACAAGGTGATTTTTCCATCAATCAAATTGGCTTCAAGAATGTTTTTAGCTGTTTCGACGGAAACCATGTACGACATCATCCACCTATTTTGATCATGCTTCTATTCTCGATTTCGTCGGCTTTTGCTTTGAGATAATCGGGACTGAATTGGCCGCCCAACATGGCGTGTTTGCGCTTTACGGATTCCATGATCAGCGATTCGACGTCCTGTCCTTTGCGGAGAGCGCCCAACAGGTCCATTTCTTCTTTTCCAAAGAGGCAGTTCTTCATCTTGCCATCGGCTGTAAGCCGCATCCTGTTGCAGTCACCGCAAAAGTGCTCGCTCATAGTCGTGATGAATGCAAAAGTACCCAGGAATCCCGGAACTTGGTATTTTTTGGCAGTGGCGTGTTTCTCATCCTGCAGTTTGACAATCGGAAAATTGCTGGAAACGATTTCCAGCATTTGCTTCGCAGTGATGACTTTTTCGCTCTTCCAATGATTGCCTTGAAATGGCATGAATTCAATAAAACGAACATGGAGCGGGAGCTTTTCCGTTATTCTGACAAAATCCAAAATCTCCTCTTCAATGATTCCTGCCAAGGCCACGGCATTGATTTTGACCCGAAAACCCTGATCCAATAGCAACAGGATGTTATCCCAAACCTTCTGGAATTGATCCCTTTTGGTAAGGTTGTGAAAAGTCTCACGGTTGATTGAATCCAAACTCACATTGATCGAGCGCATGCCTGCTGTTTTCATCAGCTCGATATGCTTGTGGACCAAAATCCCGTTGGTGGTCATGGTCAACTCAACAGGCAATTTTGAAAGTCTGTGGAGGATATCTGGAAATTCTTTTCTCACCAAAGGTTCTCCGCCGGTAAGACGGATTTTTTTTACTCCCAAACCTACAAAAGTCTTCGCCAGCGCCTCAATCTCCCCAGTCTGCATGAGGTGGGAGTGAGGCATTACTTCAATCTCCTCGTTGGGCATGCAGTAGGCGCAGCGGAAATTGCAACTATCCGTAAGGGATATTCTCAGATAATCATGAATTCTTTGAAATGAGTCGTAAAGCATTGCAACCAGTTACGAAATCGAATTCTAAATATCGCAAATGAGATTGGAAAAGCATCCGTTTGCTTGAGTAGTGGTTGGATTTACTTTTGAAATAATAAGATATCGGTGTCTTTTATCAGATACGGATTTGATCTATTTTTGGCGAAAATCCGCTATATGTTTTCCAAGGCCTGCCAATACGGTATCCGTGCCGTCATTTATATCTGTGGTGAAAGTCAAAAAGGCAACAAAGTTGGTGCGAAGCAAATTTCGGAAAAAACGGGCGTTCCTGAACCTTTTATCGCCAAGATACTCCAAGACCTTGCCCGCAAGAAGATCATTGGATCCACAAAAGGACCGACTGGTGGCTTTTTTGTAGACGGTAGTCACCAAGAATTGACACTAAAGCAGCTAGTGGATGCAATAGATGGCGAAGAACTTTTTACGGGATGCAGCCTTGGGTTGGAAAATTGCTCGGAAGCAAACCCCTGCCCGCTGCATGGCGAGATCAAACAGATCAGGTTAAGTATTGTCAGGATGCTTACCCAAAAGAGTATCAAGGAGTTTGCGGAGGAAGTTGAAAAGGGAGAGACTGTCCTCAGTAGGATGATTCAAACCTGATTTTCCGCGAATTCGGCCTTTCGCCGTACCGTTTCAAATATTTTTCCGAAAAGATTTAAAATTCACGTTTTTCATGATTTTTATCATAAAGGATAAAATTATCCTCTATTATCTTGCTCCCGCATTCAAAACCCAATCCATATGAAATCTCTATTTAAAAACTTTACCATTTTGGCGTTTTCAGCCATTCTTTTGTCTTGTGGTGGAAATCAACAGGCAAGCACCACGGCAGCTTCTTCTGCTGAACCCTCCGCCGGGCAGTCTGCAGTGAAAGATGACGTTTCCAATCCCAACATTGTACAAGTGGCGGTTGCTTCGCCAGATCACACGACATTGGTTGCTGCATTAAAGGCTGCTGAGTACGTAGACGCCTTGACCAATGTGGGTCCGTTTACGGTCTTCGCACCTACGGATGCCGCATTTAGTGCATTGCCAGCCGGTACGGTAGAATCTTTGGTGAAGCCAGAGAATCAGAGGAAACTCCGGGACATTTTGGAGTACCATGTTTTATTGGGAGTCTACAAAGCTGAGAGTTTTGTCAACGGCCAAAAAATTGGCACAGCCGAAGGAGGTTCCGTGACTTTGGAAGTACAGTCTGACGGAACAGTGCTCGTCAATGGCGCAAAAGTTATCGGATCGGTCCAAACTTCAAACGGCATGATCCACGTGGTAGACAAAGTGTTGTTGCCAGAATAAGATTAGCTTAATTTTAAGGTTGAATGGGTACAAAAATGCCGGGTCCATTGGATGCCGGCTTTTTTAATTTGACGCGGCGAAATCACTGATCACTAGCCTATTTTCACGAATTGGCTTATCTTTCCATCTCAACTTGATGCCATGTCAACAAACAATGCCATTTTCCGATTCATACTGCCGCTGTCGCTGGTTTTTGGTTTTTTTTCCTGTCAAGCCCCCGATCCTGCGCAAGGCATTGTGGACCAAAGTATCGTCGCACACGGAGGAAAAGCCTTTGAATCCAGCGTGATCAGCTTTGATTTCAGGGATCGACACTACCGGATTTTCAAGTCGTCGCAATCCTTTGAATACATTCGGGAATTTTCAGACAGCACCGGGCAAGTAAGGGATGTCTTGGACAACTCGGGCTTTGTCAGGACCATCAATGGCGCCAAGGTCGACTTGCCTGAGGAGCGAGTCGGTGCATTCAGTCGATCTGTGAACTCGGTTGCCTATTTTGCATTTCTGCCTTACGGACTCAATGATCCCGCGGTGAGAAAGACACTTGTAGGAGAGTCAGAATTGGAAGGGAAGAAGTACGATCTAATCCGGGTGACATTTGCACAGGAAGGAGGCGGTGAGGATTATGATGATGTTTTCCTATACTGGATCAATCAAGAAACGAAGCGTATAGATTTTTTGGCGTATTCATATCACACAGATGGCGGTGGCGTTCGATTCAGAAAAGCAGTGAAAACCCACGAGGTAGGTGGATTGGTCTTGCAGGATTATGAAAATTATGGTTTGGAAAGCAAAGAAACTCCGGTTGAGGAAATGGAAAGTCTCTATAAATCAGGTAAATTGGAGCTGCTTTCGACGATTGAATTGGAAAATATCCAAGTCGTAAAACGATAGCACCGACAAAAACCTGATTTACTTCCCTCCCTTGAAAAAGCCCATTTTTATTATTTCCATCTTTTTGATTGCTTTGGCCATTTGGACAATGCAGAATCAGGCAGCGGAGTTGGAGCTGGATTTTATTGTAGGGCAAAAACACAAAGGAGTTTGCTGGGTCGCTGGGCCGCGGCCACTCGAAGGCTGGGAACTGGATTCGCTGCGGGCATTTGGAGCGACGCACATTTCCCAAACTCCTTTTGGCTGGCAGCAGGACCCAAAGCAACCCGTAATCCGCTGGGAAAAGCATTCTGACCGTATGTGGTGGGGAGAGCGCCTGGCCGGATTGGAAGCAACATTGACAGATGGGCGAAATTCTGGCTTGGAAAGTATCCTGAAGCCCCACCTTTGGGTCCATGATGCATGGCCGGGAGAGATTGAAATGCAGTCGGAAGAGCATTGGGCGGAGTGGTTTGCCCAGTATGCGGAGTTCATTACCTACTTTGCGGACTTCGCGGAACAACACAAAATCCCGGTACTTTGCATCGGCACGGAGCTCGAAAAGACGGTCCACCGTGAGTCGGATTGGCGGAAAATCATCAACATCGTCCGAAGCCGCTACAATGGCAGGCTAGTCTATGCTGCCAATTTCACCGAGTACGAAAAGATAAAATTTTGGGATGCGTTGGACTATATCGGCATACAAGCCTATTTTCCCTTAGCCTCAACCGCAAACCCGGACCAAAAAGATTTAGATAAAGCTTGGGGGAAAGTGATTCCCCAAATTGAAAAAGTTGTCTCAAAATTTCAGAAGCCGGTGATTTTCACGGAAATCGGCTATTGTAATACTGCTGATGCGGCTGTGTCACCTTGGATTTGGCCACATGAGCGAAAGGGTACAGAGCTTTCCGAACAAGTGCAAGCGATATGCTACCGAGCCTTTTTTGACAATATTTGGAAGAAGGACTGGCTCGCAGGTGTCTATTTTTGGAAATGGTATCCTCAAGTCCGAGAATCTGAGATTGACTTTACCCCGCAAGGAAAAGAGGCGGCGGAAGTGATGCGGAGGGGATTTTTGGGGGAGATATGAGCATTTAGGGGAGGGAAGCAAGAAGCAAGATACAAGAAGCAGGAAGCAAGAGGCATGACGCAAGAGCCAGCGGTGGGAGAGAACGCGGTGGATGGAATCAGATTTTAAGCTCATTTGGCGGATTTTTACAGTGAAATTCAGGCCTCAAATTCACAGGTTTCCCACACTGCGACATCGGAGTTTTCGTGCATCCGTGGCTGACGCATTTCTTTAAAATGACTTCATTAACCAAAACTTAATCCCATACCCATCTGCTTTTTGGTATTTTTGGAACATGCCAATTCGTCGGATCATACAAAAAGCCAAAGGATTCCTTAGTCAGGGGTTGCAGCCCAGGGAATTGGCGGCAAGTATAGCTATTGGGACGTTGATTGGCGTTTTCCCAATCTATGGGACTACCACGGCGATCTTGGTTTTTTTGGCGTGGCGTATGTCGCTGAACTTGCCCTTGATGCTGTTTGTGAGTTACCTGATTACACCCCTGCAACTGTTGCTGGTGATTCCGCTGATGCGAGTAGGGGAGTGGCTGTTTGGATTTGACCATCTGGAATTGGACTTGGCTTCTTTGCAGCTTTCATTTCAGAACGGGATTTTCGAGACATTTTCCACGTTTTCGGGCAGGTTGGTGCTTTCTATCGTGGGATGGGGATTGCTTTTTGGTCCATTTGCTTTAGGGCTCTTTATTCTACTTTTTCAGATCTTCAGGTATTTCTTTAGGAGGAAAATGTTGGAGCGAATGGCCGAGTAGCGGATTTTTCTAAAGGAAAGGGCTAGTCGATTTTGATCTTGATTTCTCGGTTCTATTTGTGACAAATGTGACAGTCATTTTTTGAGGAGGGTTGTACTTTCAGCTTGTCTTAGGGAATAATTACCCCACCGACATTACATTCTTCCATTTACCATCAAACAAATGATTATGAAAAAGAACATGGGAAGTGCTGACAGGATTGTACGCATCCTGATCGCGCTATTGGCCGCTTATCTGTACTACGCCGGCATCGTCACAGGTACCTGGGGTATCGTGCTCATTGTCGTTTCCGTGATTTTCCTTTTGACGAGTGCGGTGGGTTTTTGCCCGCTTTATGCCGTCTTCGGCATCAGAACCTGCCCAGTGAAAAAGGCATAAATCAAACAGACTACTGTTTTATGTGAGACCTTGCGGAACAAAACCCGCAAGGTTTTTTCATTTTTTTGGGAGCGGACTGGATACAAAGCGAATAAAGTATAAATTCAAGCTTTACAAACTTTGGTAAATTATCGTCGCATCCAGATATCCTATACCCATGAGCAATAACCGCAGAGACTTCCTCAAAATCGCTGGCCTTGGCTTGGTTGGCGCGAGCATCCCCCATATCGGCAAGGCAGAAAGCCTGGACCAAGTCCACCAACTGAGTATGAAAAGCCATGTGCAGCAGTTCAACATGTGCAACTTTGCGGCTCCCAAGATTCCGGTCGTGCGCGTAGGTGTTGTTGGCTTGGGTATGCGGGGGCCGGGGGCAGTTGAGCGGCTGAGCAAGATTGAAGGAGTAGAAATCAAAGCCTTATGCGATTTGATTCCCGAGCGTGTGGACAAGGCAAAAAAGCTTCTGGAAGGTACCAAGCATGCCCCTGAATCCTATTCAGGCTCTGTTTATGCCTGGAAAAAGATGGTGGACCGCAAGGACCTAGACCTGATTTACATTGCCACGCCTTGGGATTGGCATACGCCGATGGCTGTCTATGCCATGGAAAACGGCAAACACGCAGCAGTGGAAGTGCCCGCCGCTAAGACACTGGAAGAGTGCTGGCAGCTGGTCGAAACTTCCGAGCGTACCAAAAAGCACTGCATGATGCTGGAAAACTGCTGTTATGACTTTTTTGAGCTGATGACCCTGAGCATGAAGCGGGACGGGTTTTTTGGGGAAATCGTCCATACCGAAGGCGCGTACATCCATGACCTGCTTTGGCTCAACTTTATGAAGGATTCGGAAGGCGGCTATCAGGATATGTGGCGACTCAAGGAGAACTATCGCAACGGCAACCTGTATGCCACGCATGGACTCGGCCCGATTTGTCAAATCATGGACATCAACCGCGGCGACCAAATGGACTACCTGACTTCGCTTTCCTCCATTGATTTCCAAATGGCCGGCAAAGCCCGCGAATTGGCCGAAGCAGATTCCTTTTTCGGTCCATTTGCAGAAAAGAAGTACCGTGGCAACATGAACACCACGCTCGTCAAGACCAAAAAGGGCCGCTCTATCATGATCCAACACGATGTGACATCACCACGGCCGTACTCGCGCCTGCATGTGATCAGCGGCACCGAAGGCTTTGCACAAAAGTACCCCAATCCGAAGGTCGCCAAGGGTCATAGCTGGATGAAGGATGAGGAGTTCAAAGCGCTCGAGGAGAAGTATACGCCCGAGATCGTCCGCAAGGTCGGGGAACTCGCCAAGCAAATCGGCGGACATGGCGGTATGGATTTTATGATGGACTGGAGGTTGATAGACTGCCTGCGGAATGGACTTCCGCTCGATCAGGACGTCTATGATGCTGCGCTGTGGTCGGCAATCTCCCCGCTGAGTGAATGGTCCGTGGCCAACCGCTCCAATGCCATTGACGTGCCTGACTTTACCGCCGGCGCCTGGAAATCCAACAAACCTGTCGAAATCACCCTGAAAGGGGGTGGGACGACGAAGGTGATTGTGTAGAGAGAATGCTGCCGAGATTTTTGTGATGGCAGACGACTTTGATCCAGCTTCCATGGACGAATTTCCTTTTTCCCAACAAAAAGAAATATTCAAAAACATGTCCTGAAAGACGGTGGAGTATGAAGCGCGTTTCAAGCAACTTGATCAAATCAAGCATATCCGCTTGGCGTTTGAAATTTACGCCTTCCTGTGTTTGTGGAAGTTCATTTACAAATTTCAACTAAATTTAACTGGATTTGTTTTTGCAGACTTGAAATGGAGAATGTAGAATTCAGGATTTTTAAAAAGGGTAGAGGCCCTATTATAACTGCAAATCGTGTTGTCTACGGGTTAGGTTTGATTTCGGCAAGCTTTATTTATCTGATTCCCAAATACCTTCAGGAAAGCGTAATTGAGAAAATTGGAGTTTTTGGAATGTTTTTAACATTAGTTTTGATGGTTATCTTGGGATTCACTAAGTTTTTTACAAGAAAATCGCTATCGGGTACATTGGATCAAGTCTTGAAGTTCTGTGAAAACGAGATTGGAGTCGGTGACCAGAGATTTAGCCTAAAAGACATCAACAAGATAGAGTTTACGGTTGGAGACTATTTTGACCAAATGGAATATTCAGAATCGAATCTCAATCCGGCTAGATCGAATGGAACCTCAAATACTTGCCGACTTATTTTGACAAACGGCACCCGTATTGAAGTTTCAATTGATTGAAAAATTTGAATTCAGGAAAATGAGGGAATTACTTATCCATTACCATACTAGTGGGAAAATCCACTTTCTTAGTCTTATTGATTATTTAGGAATTAAAGACTACAAAGAGATCCAAGAGTTCAAAAAATCATTACCAAGATAACGGCTAGGATGTATGTTGTCACCCATCCTCAAAAGCCGGTTTGATATTGGTCCAGAAGGCGTCGAGGGCGATGATGCGGGGCTTCAGGAAAGAGATGATTTCGGGCCAGGTATCCTTGTCCATCACGTTGGGGCCGGGCTTTACGGTTTGGATGCGGGAGATAAGTCGGCCTTCTGAATTCGGCACGTGCATTTCCCAAGTCCATGATTCGCCAAGTTCGGCTTCGAGGAGCTTTTTGAATTCCAGAAACTGCTCATAATACAGTTGCTGCATTTCCAGGTCCTTGTGGCAGATTTCGATCCCGATGGACGCGAAACCCTGCTCGGCACGCATCCTGAAGTAGATATCTTTGATGCCTGTCTTGTAGTTTTGCCAGTTGGTACGAAAACCCGTGGCCGAAGGGACCGGCTTCATGTACATACCGAAAGCCGTCCAAAAATCCTGTCTGACTTGGGAGTTTTCCGACCGACTGTACATGTCTCAGTAGCTTTTGTGGCTATCCAAAGGTAGGACAATGATGAAATCGGCTGAGCTTTGGTTTTTCGGATCCAAGGTGTGGATATTGTCCTGTTCTACAGTATTGATCGTCATGATTCGGACGGTGGGAAATTTCCGCTTGAGGTACCAAACGATTCCTTCATAGTTGTTGGAATGGTAGGAACCGTTGACATGGAAGATGGTTTTGCCTTTGTTGATATAGTCAAAAAGTGAATAGGCCATCGTCGCGTCCTTGACAGCCTGCGCCTCGATCATGTAGTCTAGGTTCATGCCGCTGCCATGCATCATATCCTTCATTCCGACGTAGCCTGGCAGCGTTTTATCCACCTCTATCGGCACGGGGGCGATATAGCTCTTGGCGGCATTGCTCAAGCTATCCAAGCCAGTCAAGCCCTGTCTGCTTACAAGAGATGCATATTTCCGCGGAATATTGGAAGCGACAAAGGGTATTTGGTTTTTTTTGGCATAGAGCATCAAAGGCTTGTAATCGGTCGCATAATTTTTCCACAGCTTCGCTTCCGCCTCAAAATTGCTGTCCCTCATTTTCCCCGCAAGCCATTCGTCGATGTTGAGTTGGTCGTCACGTTCAAAGAACTCGGCTCCGAGGACGACTTTTTTCCCAGATTCATGAAGTGATTTCAGCATTTGCAGCTGTAGCCAATGTGCCAGCGAGTTGTTGTGCAGCTCGCCAAAAAAGATGACCTCGTGCTGCCCGGCAATCTCCGCCATTGCTTCGAAGCGGACTTCATTCCCCTGATTGTTGTAGATTTTGTAGGGCGAAGTTTGCGCAATCGCCATTGCCGACAACAGGAATCCTGTGATTATGAGGCTGATTCTTTTAGACATAGTCTTGTGGATATTGTACCGTGACGACGGAGTAGTTTACCACGCCGCCGAGCGCGGGATTGTGTTTTTTGATGGTGATGGAGATATGCTTGAGGGCCGGATAGGTTTTGAGGATATCCTGGATCATCAGGTGGGCAAGGTGCTCGAGCAGTTTCACCGGTTCCTTCATGTGGGCCTGTGCAATTTTGTACAGCCTGCCGTAGTCGACGGTCTCTTTCAGGTCATCCTCGAGCATGGCTTTTTTGAAGTCAGTCTCGACGTGGATATCGACAGTAAACCTGTTGCCGAGGATTTTCTCCTCCGAGAACACACCATGGTATGCATGGAACTCAATTCCTTCCAAGGAAACCTTTCCCATCAGTCAAATTGGTCAAAAAATGAACTGCCCTTGTCGGGTTTGGCTTTTGGATCTTCTGTTTTTGGAGTTTCGTCCTCGCTTGGGCTTTCCTCGGTTTCAGCCTCTGCAAGTGGTTCTGAAGGAGCCTCAGCCATTTCATCCTCTACAGATTCCACTACTGAAACAGGCTCTTCTTTTGGGATTTCGACGGTTTCGGCGCCCACGTCCGGAACTGGCTGTTCGATGTCCGGGGTTGGCTCAGGTGTAGCGACTTCCGGTTCAGGTAGATTAGCAAGCGTAAATGCCTTTGACTTCTCCAATTCGCTGACCAAGTTGGCATGCGTTTGCACGTTTACCTTTTTGAAGGATTCCTGTGATACTTCGATGCTATGTTGGATATCTTCAGAGACTTTCTTTAGGTTTTTGAGTACCAAATCCCGCTCTTTCAAAAGTGATTCGTAGTCTTTGACCAATTTTTGGACATCGGCTTTCAGGTCTGCGAGGACCGTTTTTGCTTTGGCTTCGGATAGCTCCAGCAATTGGTTTGACCGCCTTCTGGCATCAGCAAGCATGGACTCTGCGTTGTTTTTGGCATCAGCGAGAATATCGTTGGCGGCTTGGTTGGCTTCTTCGATGATGCTTACGCCGGTATCTTCGGCGGTTTTCAAGGTTCTGAAAAGAGATTCCTCCACATCCTTGAGTTTTTTGGCCTCACGTCGGCTGATTTCGAGATCACGCTCGAGCGCGGCTTTTTCATCTTCCAGCTTGTCCCAAGCATCTGCTACGAGGCCTAGGTAGGCTGTGACTTCGTCTTTGTCATAGCCGCGGAAGTTTTTTTCGAATGTTTTTTGAAGGATGTCTTTGGAGGTTATTTTCATGTTTTTCTAAAATTCTAGGTTCCAAATGGAAATTTTTCTGTCGTCGCTGATGGAAATGATTTGTTGGTTGTAGGTACTCCAGAGGACTTTGTTGATGGAGGTGCCGTGCCCCGCATACCTTGCCTTGTCAATGACTTTGAGGAGTTTAAGTGTTTCGGTGTCCCAAACCTTAATGGATTTGTCCATGCTGCAGGTAACAAAATACCTGCCATCTTCCCGGAAGGAGAGGTAATTGATGGCATACATATGGGCTACGATGGATTCCTTGAGGGAGAAATCTGTGGTGTCCCAAATCTTAAGGTGTGCATCCCTTCCACCGCTGACCATGATCTTTGCATTGGGAGCAAATCCAAGTGCAAATACCGAGTTGGTGTGGGCGTTGAGGCTATGCAGTGGCTGTAGGGTTTGCAGGTCAAATACCTTTACGCTGTGGTCGCTCAATCCCGCCGCGAGGTAATTTCGGGATGGATCAATGGCCAATACGCGAACGCTTTTTTCCGAAATCTTGATATGTTTTCTGACGGACCTTTTGATACGGTCCACCACTGTAATCACCCCATCCGCTGTGGCGACAAATATATCGTTGCCAAATATTTTGATGTCGAAAATCGACTGGGAGGTAAGGTTGACAGACCAGAGTTCTTTTTGGTTTTCGAGGTCTATCACATGGATTCCCTCGAAATTGTGCCCAATGATCAGGTGGTTTTTTTCGATATCCACTTCAAGTGCATACACCGAATGTCCGACTTTGGCTACCAATCGCCCATCGGCCGGATTGTCCAAATCCCAAGCTACGACCATCCCATCTCCTGAACCCGTAAAAAAATACCTTGGGTCGGGGGCTTCTGCCAAGGCATAAATGCAGTCGTTGTGTCCGGTGAGGGTATGTAATTTATTTACTTGGATTTTCAGCATATTTTGATGTGATTAGCACTCATTCCCGGGTTGCGTCTATGCAAACAAAAATAGAAAAAATAAGTCCTTTGTCAGCCTTGGCTGTCAATAATATTGAGGAAGTCTCGCAGAATGGAACGGATTTTTTAAGTTTTAGGGAGAAGCTTGCGTATGCCAATATCTCCCGGCCAGACAAGCAAAAGGAATGGAAGGGCGCACGCCTCGCCATCAAGTTTGCTTTGGAATTGATCTCCCTGCCCTATCCCGGCTTCTTCAAAGATGAGCATGGTAAATCCCACCCAATGGATGGATATGGGTTTGTTTCCCTGACACATACCAAAGGTTTGGCAGCAGCCATTTTCCACAAAGAAATGCCCGTGGGAATCGATTTGGATTTCGTACGGGAGAAAGTTATTCGCCTGGGGCCGAAATTCCTGGACGAAGTTGAGATGGAATTTTTGGCCAACGACCCCTTGCTGTACACGATTGCATGGTCTGCCAAAGAATCCATATTCAAATGCCAGGGAAGAAAGGGAATCAGTCTCAGGCAGAATATCCGCTTGGAACCATTTACGATCGCGGATACCGTAGTGAAAGGTCGGGTCGAGCAATCCGAATTTTCGGACCATCATTACCAAGTGAAAGTGGAACATGAAAATGACATCGTTCTGACTTATACCATTTGGTAGGGAGATTGTATATTTGAATAAAGAGGGCTGAGGTACAAAGTACGATGTACCAAGTACAAAGTGCGGAAGACTTCGATGACTATTTAAGGAAGAAAAATTTGATGGGAAAAAAGAAAATGAAAAAGCTCATTACGTTTGTTTTGTGTTTTTTGCTGATCTGGCCTTCCTTTGGTCAGCGCGTGGAGGATTTCACGTTGACGGACGTGCTTAGTGGACAGGCTTTTTCACTAACTGACCACGCCGAATCGAAGGCGGTGGTGCTGGTGTTCACGAGTTTGAATTGCCCGTTTTCCAAATTGTACGAAGATAGGATTGCGCAAATGCATGCCGATTTTGGAGCAGATGGATTCGTGTTTACGATGATCAATCCCCATTTAGGATTGGAGGAGGGCGAAAATGTAGAGGCAGCCAAAGCCCGTGCAAATGAAAAGAAGTTCGTTTTTCCGATCTTGGATGACAAGTCTCAAGTTGTCACACGGCAATTTGGGATCACAAAGTTGCCTGAGGTGGTCGTTATTACACCCAGTCCCACGGGTTGGGCCGTTGCTTACCGGGGGGCGATTGACAACAATCCCCAAGTCGCAGCCAATGCCAACATGAAATACCTGGAAAATGCGCTTGCGGCCATCCAAAACAGGCGCAACCCAAGCCCCACATCCACCCGCCCAGTTGGATGCAACGTAAAGTCACGTTAATTCTCGAGTATCGAAAGCAATTCCCTGACTTCATCCATTTTTTCCACCTCGCCCAGCTTTTCGAATGCCCCGATCAAGTTTCTCAGCATGCGGGCAATGATGTCGAGGTTGGTGCAAGGCTCAAAAAACACGTCCTTCGGCTCTATCTGCAAGTGCTCCAGGTAGTTTGAAATATCGTTTTTTCCAAAAATCAGGCCTTTATTGAAAGCGTTGATGTAGAAGGTCGTTTCCTTGGATTTGTAGGTCAGGACAAAGAGGTTTGGTAAGTTGACGCCATAGATCGGCAGGCCCAGTTTCTTAGCCACCAAGAGGTATATGGCGCAAAGGCTGATGGGGTTGCCTTTTCTGCTCTCGATGACGTTGCTGATCATGCTGTTGCCGGGAGAATGGAAGTTTTTGGTATTGGCCGAAAAACGCAGCGTTCCGAAAAGCACCCCGTTGATGATCCGTACTTGCTCAAATGGCAACAGGTCATTTTTGAAAGCCGTCCAAACCTCAAAGTAGATCTGATGCATGTCGGCATTCAACTTTTCAAATTCCAAGTCGGGATATTGATAGGTATTGATGATCCAAAGCCCAGTAAGCAAATCCTGGTCTGGCGAATTTTTCCAATCACGAAGCCGGTCTTTCAAAAGAAAAAACTGCAAATGGTGGACGAGCTCCTCGATTTCCTTTTGTAGTTCGGGATTGAAAGAGTCCTCCCATTTCTTTTCCAAAAAAGGGATCACGGAGTGTCCGAGGGAAATGATTTTGTTCTTGACGTGGGATTTGACCTCTTGGTCCGTATCATCCAACAAGGATACCAGGGCGTTTAATTCGCTATCAGTCATTTTTTCTATGCCGATCGTTGGGTGAATAAGTTAACAAAATCTCTGCAGCAAGAAAAGGGCAAGAAGACAAAGTGTAGGACGAAATTTTGCCCACCTAGGTTTGGATAACGCCGACATTGAAGCGCTCGTTGATCGGGGCATGATTAGCGGCCTCAATACCCATGCTGATGATTTTTCTGGTTTCCAATGGGTCGATTACGCCATCCACCCAAAGCCTCGCCGCAGCGTAGTAGGGGCTGAGTTCCTCGTTGTATTTGTCTGTGATTTCCTTCAGCAATTGGTTTTCCTCCTCGGGGGAAATCACTTTGCCGGATTTTTGAAGCGCAGAGACTTTGATTTGCAGCAGGGTTTTGGCGGCAGATGCCCCACTCATCACGGCCATTTGCGCCGTGGGCCAGGAGAAGATCAGCCTCGGATCATAGGCTTTTCCGCACATCGCATAGTTGCCGGCGCCGTAGGAATTGCCAAGGATGAAGGTGAATTTCGGCACGACCGAATTGGCCATGGCATTTACCATTTTGGCTCCATCCTTGATGATGCCGCCATGCTCGGCTTTGCTGCCGACCATAAATCCACTCACATCCTGCAGAAAAACCAGTGGGATTTTGCGTTGGTTGCAGTTCATGATAAACCGGGCGGCTTTGTCGGCGGAGTCCGAGTAAATGACGCCGCCCATTTGCATTTCACCTTTCTTGGTTTTGACGATTTTGCGTTGGTTGGCAATGATGCCTACCGCCCATCCATCGATCCGGGCAGTGGCACAGATCAGTGTTTTACCATAGTCGGCCTTGTATTCCTCCCAATCCGAGTTGTCCACCAAGCGTGCCAAAACCTCATGCAAGTCGTAAGGCTTCACGCGATCGGTAGGGAACACATCATATAGGTCGGTAACATTTTTTGCTGGGGCCACAGGTTCCTTCCTGTCAAACCCTGCCTTTTCGCTTGCACCGATTTTGTCAAATATCTTCTTGATGGCATCGAGGCACTCCTGGTCGTTGGCGTATTTGTTGTCGGTCACGCCTGATATCTCACAGTGGGTAGTGGCGCCTCCAAGGGTCTCGTTGTCGACGACTTCGCCGATGGCAGCCTTTACCAAGTACGAGCCTGCCAGAAAAATCGAACCAGTTTTGTCCACAATCATGGCCTCGTCGGACATAATGGGCAGGTATGCCCCCCCGGCCACGCAGCTTCCCATGATGGCGGCCACTTGGATGATGCCCATGGATGACATGCGGGCATTGTTGCGGAATTGGCGTCCAAAATGCTCCTTGTCGGGGAAAATTTCGTTTTGCATCGGAAGGAATACCCCCGCACTGTCCACCAAGTAAATGATCGGGAGGCGGTTTTCCATCGCGACTTCCTGTGCACGAAGGTTCTTTTTGGCAGTCATCGGAAACCAAGCCCCAGCCTTTACGGTCGCATCGTTGGCCACGATGACACACATCCGGCCGCTGACGTAGCCGATTCCGGTCACCACGCCAGCCGATGGACAGCCGCCCTCTTCCTCATACATACCGTCCGCCGCGAATTGGCCGATTTCGAGGAATTCGGAACCAGCATCTGTTAGATAGGAGATCCGCTCTCTAGCGGTAAGTTTCCCCTTTTCATGTTCCTTGGCGATGCGGGATTTGCCTCCGCCAAGATGGATGGTTTCGGATTTGCTTCGTAAATGCTGGAGAAGCCGTTGGAATTCGGCTTCGTTGGCAGTGGGTGATTTGGTTTCCATCAAGTTATTTGGGTTCAGTTTTCAGGTGGTGCTAAAATAGGGCATATTTTGCCTAAACAAAACCCGTGGGTAGAGGAGTTTGTTGGAAAAATGAAATATCGTTTCAGTCAAGACCGCACCAGTTTAGGCCTGAGATTCCTTGAAATGGATTCAATGGGAAAGCGTGAAAAATGGAATTCATTTCATCCGATCGGTTGTCACCAAGACTAATCCTTTTGCCCCGCGCCAATTGGAATCCGCAGGTAGACGTTCAAAGAAGTGTTTTTGCTTGTGACGATTGGATCGACGCGGACGTCTACAAGGCCATAATAATACAGCATCCCAATACTCATACTCTTTAGCTCTTTTTTTAATTTGTATCCGACCCCGCCGATAAGGCCTGCATCAAGCCTGTAAAATTCATCACCAACTTCTCTCCGGAAATTGGCAGCACCATTTGCAGCCTCTACATCAAAATCATCGTAGGCTTTTGATCGTAAGCCTGCTTGGATACCTCCCTCCAAAAGAAACCTTTGTTTGATCCGCTGTTGCCACATGATGGGTACTGCGAATGTATTGATTTTGGTCGTAAGGGTCCCATTTTGAAAAATGGCGTCCAAGTTTGGGTCCCCAAGTTGGTAGGGCTTCATGCCAGTCGCTCCAAAGGAATTCTTCACCAAAACGCCGGTACTTAGAAATGAATTTTCCTTAAGCATAATATGAAAGTAAAACCCCAGGTTGAAGTTATTGAGGGCCTTTGTTTCCAATGTTCCGTTGAAGTCGGTACGGTTGAATCCGCCTGTAAGGCCAAACTCAATTTTGTCGGAATTGAGTTTATCACCAAAAAGCAAGGAAATCAGTACTTGTGAACGTGCCGTTCCAGAGAAGGAGAGGAGCAGCGTTACCAATATGATGGATTTTTTCATAGGGAATTCAGATGACAGGATATGGTTCTGTTTGCCATGACGAATGTATCCAAATTATATCAGGAAGGGAAGAAATAGGCGATGAGGTTTAATGCAAGGAGCGTTCCCTCATTGAAGCAGGAATTTTTCATCCACCAACTCCGGCAATGTCACCTTCAATCCAGGTGTTCTCTCCATTTCCCGCTTGATCGCAAATAAGGCCTCTTCGTTTCGTGCCCAAGCCCGGCGGGAAATGCCATTGTTGACATCGTAGAATAACATGGATTTGAGTTTCCGGTCTGCTTCGGATGTGCCATCAAGCAGCATTCCAAAGCCGCCGTTGATGACTTCTCCCCAGCCAACGCCGCCGCCGTTGTGGATGGAAACCCAGGTGGCACCGCGAAAACTGTCCCCGATGACATTGTGGATCGCCATGTCAGCGGTAAACTTGCTGCCATCGTAGATGTTGCTCGTTTCCCGGAAAGGGGAATCCGTGCCGCTTACATCGTGGTGGTCTCGTCCCAAGACGATTGGTGCGGAGATTTCACCAGCGCTCACTGCTTGATTGAAAGCCTCGGCAATTTTGATCCGACCTTCGGCGTCGGCATAGAGAATCCGAGCCTGTGAGCCTACAACAAGTTTGTTTTTCCCGGCTTCCTCAATCCAGCGGATATTGTCCTGCAATTGCTGTTGGATTTCCTTTGGTGCATTTGAACTGATTTTCTTCATCACCTCAAGGGCAATTTGGTCGGTCTTTTCCAAGTCGGCTGCGTTCCCCGAAGTACATACCCAGCGGAATGGCCCGAATCCGAAATCAAAACACATGGGTCCCAGGATATCCTGCACGTAAGAAGGGTACTTGAAATCGATGCCATTCTCTGCCATCACAGCTGCACCGGCGCGGGATGCCTCGAGAAGGAAGGCATTTCCGTAGTCAAAAAAGTACATTCCCTTGGCAGCATGCCTATTGATCGCGGTGGCATGGCGACGGAGGGATTCTTGGACTTTGCTTTTGAAGTTTTCAGGATCCTTTGCCATCATATCGTTAGCCTCTTCGAAACTCAGCCCCGCGGGATAGTAGCCCCCTGCCCAGGGATTGTGAAGGGAAGTCTGGTCCGAACCGAGTTCGACGTTGATGTTGTCGACGTCGAACTTTTCCCATACATCCACGACATTTCCCAAATAGGCAATGGACACAACTTCGGCGTTGTTTTGCGCTTGACGTACACGGGATACGAGCCTATCCAAGTCATCGACCAATTCATCCACCCATCCCTGTGCATGTCTCTTGTATGCTGCTTTCGGGTTGACTTCTGCGCAGACTGTGACACAGCCTGCGATGTTTCCGGCCTTAGGTTGGGCACCGGACATGCCGCCAAGACCCGCTGTCAGGAATACCTTTCCCCTTGGATTTACAGCCGTGCCCAGTTTTTTCCGAAAGGCATTCATGACCGTAATGGTAGTGCCATGGACGATTCCCTGTGGCCCAATATACATATAGGAACCCGCAGTCATCTGTCCGTATTGCGTCACGCCCAATGCATTGTAGCGCTCCCAATCGTCCGGCTTGGAGTAGTTGGGAATCATCATGCCATTGGTAACCACGACACGCGGAGCATCTTTGGAAGAAGGGAAAAGCCCCATGGGATGCCCTGAATACATGTGGAGGGTTTGTTCTTCGTCCATTTCGGCGAGATATTGCATGGTAAGCAGGTACTGCGCCCAGTTTTGAAATACCGCCCCATTGCCGCCATAGGTAATCAATTCGTGTGGGTGCTGTGCCACTGCCGGATCCAGGTTGTTTTGGATCATCAGCATAATGGCGGCCGCTTGTGGGGTTTTGGCCGGGTATTCAGAAATCGGCCGCGCATACATCTCATAATCGGGCCGAAACCTGTACATGTATATCCGCCCATAATCCTGTAGTTCGGCAAGAAACTCCTGCGCCAACTCTGCATGCCAAGCCTTCGGAATGTACCGAAGCGCATTTCTGACGGCCAGTTTTTTCTCTTCCAGACTCAAAATGTCCTTGCGCTTCGGCGCATGGGATACGTTCGGATCCAGTGGCTTTTTAGCTGGAAGCTCGGAGGGGATACCTTGGAGGATGAGTTCTTGGAATGTCATTGGGGGAAGTAATTGGCTGAGTGGTTATTGAGTTATTAGTTACCTGGATTGGAGGAGTGGTGTTTCGGGCGATATTTTTTTGGTGAATAACCAGAAAAAAGCAACGGGATAGAAGATTGAATTGCATCTTAAATCGTAATTGAGGGGCTATTTTCCAATCAGTTTCTTAAGTTGTATTTCCGGCTTGGGTAGATGGTATGAAAGAATTGACCAGATCATTTCGTCCGAAATACCATCGTAGGCATGGATGATTTGGTTTCGCAATCCGATAATGGAAACGGCTTCGGGCAAATATCCCAAGAATTCAGCATCCCGTTTCAGGATTCGATTGACCGCTTCACCAATGATTTCGAGATTCCGCTCGATTGCTCTTTTGAGCATCAACTTGTCTCGATATTCCTGAGCAGATGTCACATTTTCTTCGCTAAGAAACCCGTTGATTTCCGCTATCGCGAATTGGACATCGTAGAGCCATTTCTCTATTTTTTTATCCATAGATCAATTCTTTCGATTGGTTGATGGAATCGATCAGAACTGGATTTTTAAGGGTTTGTAACTCGACTAAGTCGATCTTGCGTCCAAAAACCCCTTGTAGTTCATTTTTTAGCACAAGGAAATTTTCGAAGTATTCGGTGGTTTTCATTTCCTTGAATTTGACCAAAAGATCCACATCGGAGCCTTCCGTCATTGTTCCTTTTGCGGCCGAACCAAAAAGATAAAGTTTCTCCACGTGGTGTTTATCGCAGAGCGTTTGGATTGAATCAAGCGGAATTTCCAAGGTTTTCATTCGCATAATTTACTTAATTTTTCCCTTTTTATCTTCATTTGATCATTTTCAGACTCTTTCCCCCCTTTTCCAAACGATCGAGGGCTTAAGCCTGCCTTGCTGGTAGGTGATCTCTCTGTAGTCGGCGGTTGGGAAAAGGATAAAGTCCGCGAGTTGTCCGAAAGCCAGGACTCCGCGATCCTGAAGTCCCAAAGCCGCTGCCGCCCGGAAGGTGATTCCAGCCAAGACCTCTGCATTGCTGAGTTTTTGGAAGGTCCCCAACACGCTTGCCTGCATCAGCAAATCACCCATGGGCGCGGAACCCGGATTCCAATCGGATCCGATAGCCAGGGAAGCACCTGCATCGAGGAGTTTCCGCGCGGGCGTGAAGCCTACCCCCAGTCCCAAAGATGCGCCGGGCAATGCCACGGGAATCGTATCGGAATTGGCCAGCAAGGCAATTTCTTTTCCCGTACTTGCCTCCAAATGATCTGCCGACATGGCCCCGAAATCCATTGCCACCTGCGACCCGCCCACATGAAACTGATCCGCATGGATCGTAATGTCAAAGCCCAAATCCTTGGCTTTTTCAAAATAATTTTGGATATCCTCGGCACTGAAGGCTGTGTCCTCTATAAAGGCATCCACGCGGTTTGTAAGGTTTTCAGATTTTAGGATGGGAAAGAGTTCATCGGAGATATTTTTGAGGTATTCCCGCTGGTTTCCCTCAAAATCCCTCGGTCGGATATGTGCGGCCAGGCAGGTAGCAATCAGGTCTGCCTCCGTGCTTTCGCCTGCAAGCTGGATGGCCCTCAGCATTTTCAATTCCTCTTCCACAGACAGTCCGTAGCCGCTCTTCACCTCGATCGTCGTAATGCCATCCTTCAGGTGCCTGTTGGCGCGCTGGGCGGTCAACTGGGCGAGTTTTTCCAAGCTCGCTTTTCGTGTCTGGGTTACGCTTTCCCAAATACCGCCGCCCGATTTGGCGATCTCGAGGTAAGATTTTCCCGCGTTGCGCATGGCGTAATCCTGTGCCCTTGAGCCGGCAAAGCAGATATGCGTATGGCAATCCACCATTCCCGGCATCGCTACAAAGTCGGCCTTGAGGTTGACCATCTCCGCTCCAATGGACTGAGCCTCTGGGAAAATATCCCAATAGCTGCCGATTTGGTGGATTTTGTCGTTTTTCAGGAGGATTCCAGCCTCTTGGATGATTTCCAAATCTTCATCTCGAAGTGCACCCTTCAGCGTCAGGTTTGCCATGGTGAGTACTTGCCGGATTGGGCCAATAAAGGTGTATTGGATGGTTTTCATCATAATGCCACAAATGCATGAATAAGTTTTTGGGACAAAGTCAGATTGGCAGCGGCCTTAGTCTTTTCAGAAAGACCTAAGGATTTTTAGGCTAGAAAGACACTGCAACATTATTTTTTTTCTTCCTTCTTAGTGTCTTTTTGGCAATTCAATCTAGAACCTATCAAACTCCTCCGACCACCTCGTATCCAGTGCCAAACCTGCCTTCGCGGCCACTTCTTTGGCTAAAGTTAGCAATTCCCCGCTACGGATGATCTCGATGGCCGTTTCCATATCCTCGTACATGATTTGGTCTTCGGTGACATGTTTGATTTTGGTGCGGACATGTTCGTAAAGGGCTGTCATGATCTTCCCCGACTTAAGTGGAGCATGGAAATCCACCGCCTGCGCCGCGCAGAACAGCTCGATGCCGAGGATTTTCTCCACGTTTTCGATGACCTGGAGGGCTTTTCGGGCGCCGATGCTGCCCATACTCACATGATCTTCCTGACCGAGCGATGTCGGAATGCTGTCTGCCGAAGAAGGAAAGCAGAGTCCTTTGTTTTCACTCGCCAAGGCAGCCGAGGTATACTGCGGAATCATAAATCCCGAATTCAGCCCCGTTTCTTTCAAGAGCAGCTTTGGCACCCCGGGCGTATCACCTTCCAGGGAAAGGTAAATCCTTCGGTCAGAGATATTGCCGATTTCCGAAGCTGCCAGGCAGGCATAATCCAAAGGCACGGCAATCGGCTGTCCATGGAAGTTTCCCCCGCTGATGGTATGATTTTCGTCAAACACGACAGGATTGTCCGTCACGGAGTTGATTTCTACTTCGAGCATCTGCTTCAGGTGCAGCCAAGCATTTCGGGAAGCACCGTGCACTTGTGGCATGCAGCGTAGAGAATAAGGGTCTTGGACGCGCGCACAGGCAGCATGGGAATGCACGATTTCCGATTCATGCAGCAGGTTTTGGATCGTTTGGGCCACATGCTGGTTGCCGGCGTAAGGTCTGAGTTGGTGGAGTTCTGCGGAAAAAGGTTTCACCGAGCCCAAAAGCCCTTCCAGCATCATCGCGCCTGTGATATCCGCATGGGCAAGGATATTGTAAAAACGCTCCACAACCTTGACGCCAAAGGCAGCTATGAATTGGGTTCCGTTGATCAAGGCCAGGCCTTCCTTGGGACCCAGACTGATGGGCTCGATGTCCAACAGTTGAAAGGCCTTGGTGGTCGACATGATTTCCCCTTTGAAATGGACCCGTCCCAAGCCAATCAAGGGCAGGAACAAATGGGAAAGGGGTGCCAAGTCACCCGAAGCACCCACCGAACCTTGTTTGGGGACGACGGGGATGATATTGTGGTCGATATGCCAGAGAATCCGATCGAGCGTACTTTCCCTAATCCCGGAATATCCTTTTGCCAGCGCATGTAGCTTCAGTACCAGCATCAATTTGGCAATGTCGATTGGGATCGGCTCGCCGATGCCCACCGCATGGCTTTTGAGTAGGTTTTCTTGGAGTTTTTGTGTCTGATCAGGGGAGATGAGCGTGGTGCATAGGGGACCAAATCCCGTGTTGATGCCATAGACCGGGTTTCCGTTGGCGACGATCTCTTGCACCGCTGCTGCTGATTTTTTGACCTGCGCGCGGGTTTCCGGGGATAAGACACCTTTGATTTCACCGTTAGCAATGCCGAGGGCAATGGAGGCAGTCAGGTGTTCTTGGCCGTATTGGAAGGTGTTTTTCATTGTTTCTTTTTTCTCACAAAGCCCCAATCGAGAAATGGGTGATTTGGATTATGGACAAATTTAGGTTCAATAATTCATACTTATAAATATCAAAAAGATCAGATAGTAATTACTATTGATTATTAAAAGCGATTTAAACGTTTAACTCGGGCCGTGAATTTTGTATCCAACGCCGTGCTTGGTAGATTGTCTTTATTCTTTCGGGGCGAGATGTGACAGATAGCGCCCTCTAACCTAAAGAGCGATGAAACATTCACAGGAATTGATATTACAAGAGCGGATTTCAAGAGCCATACATGTGGTCAGGAATCAAAAAACCATGATGGACAGTGATTTGGCTGAAATGTATGGTGTGGAAACAAAAGTGCTCAATCAGGCAGTGAAGCGGAATTTGGATAGGTTTCCGGAGGACTTCATGTTTCAGCTTACGGTCGAGGAGTGGGAGGGTTTGAAGGCGGAATTTGAGGAACAAAAAGGACGGGATTTTTTAAGGTCACAAATTGTGACCTTAGAAGATGGCAGGGGACGACACCGGAAGTACCTTCCCTATGTGTTTACCGAGCAAGGTGTCGCCATGCTGTCCTCGGTTTTGAACAGCCCCACTGCCATCCAGGTCAATATTTCGATCATGCGGGTATTCGTAAAAATGCGACAATGGGCAACAAACTATGAGGGCTTGGTCAAAAGGATCGAAGAGCTCAGCCAAAACCAAAGCGAGCACAACGAACATATCAGAAATATTTACCAAATAATTGAGGAGTTGATACGCCCGGGGTATTCCGAACGGAATCGCATTGGGTTCAAATAGGTGAGATGAATTCTTTCAGGGACGGTTAAATTCCCGTTCCTTCGAGAAAAGGCAGCTAGGGTATTTTATTCAAGGGGATTCGAATACATATACCATAGTATGCCCGCGTTCTAATGTATTGATTACTTTTGATTATTGAAGTAGAAACCATTGTGCAACAGCACCATTGTCTAATGTTGTGGAATTATTGGGAAAAGGCCACGAATGGACGAATGGCTCTCTGCCAACTGCGACTGCCAACTACTTTCAAGCTTTAGCATCTTCGTGGCAATAAACACATCAGTGCTTGAACATCGAACTCCGACACCTCGAATACTTCCGTGCGGTAGCCGAAGAACTGAACTTCGGGCGGGCAGCGGATCGCCTTTTCATTTCCCAACCGGGACTCAGCCGTCAAATCAAGCAGATGGAGGAAATCCTCGGCGTGCTGCTTTTTGAGCGGACCAAAAGGCATGTCGAACTGACCGCCGCAGGCATGTACCTCAAATCCGAGGTCGATTACATCTTCAACCACCTCCAACTCACCAAGTCCCAACTCCGGGAAATCGCCGCCGGGAATGTGGGCGAGCTTCGGATCGGATTCCTAGGTTCGGCAGCGCATACCATCTTGCCGGAGCTGTTGGTGAAGATCTCGCAAACCTTTCCCGGCATCCGCACCAATCTCGAAGAACTGAGCAATGCCAGCCAAGTCGAAATGCTCGAAAAGGACAAGCTCGATTTGGGATTTGTCCGCTTGGCACGGGTGCCGGATACGCTTCAGATGAAAATGGTGCAGCAGGACACCTTTTCGCTCGTCCTCCCACTTGGGCACCCGATAGAGGCGGAAAAGTTCAAGCATATCGGCCAGTTGAAGGACGAAAACTTCATCCTCTTTTCCCAAGACTACTCCTCAGTCTACTACGACAAAATCATGTCCATCTGTGAGGATAGGGGCTTTTCGCCCCGGATCACCCACAAGTCCGTCCATGCCCTGACGATATTCAAGCTGGTGGAGGCGGGTTTGGGCGTGGCGATTGTGCCGAGTTCACTGAAGGAGGGCTATGACTTGAAAGTGAAATTTGTCGAACTCGGAAATATTCGCCAAAAAACTGAGCTCTATGCCGTTTGGAAAAGGGGCAACCGGAATCCAGCTTTGGGAAAAGCCTTGGAATTGATTGTCGGATAGTGACAGATAGCCAGTTCGTTTTGCCTTCATCCTTGGCAATTCTCAAACTCGGAAATTGACCCTACTTCGTAGGACAACGAATTTTGTTTTATTATACGATATATGATCGTATTTTTGTAAAAAATTGATAACATGAAAGTTACTGCGATTATCCCGGATGATTTGGTGCAAGAAACGATCGAACTTTCTCAGGCTTCATCTGTGACGGAGGCTTTGAAGATTGCCCTAGTTTCCTACATCAGGTCGCAAAAGATCAAGAAGCTTGGTTCAAATATTTTGAACGAGCCCTTGGAGTTCAAGTATTCGGCCCAGGAACTTCGTGATCTGAACAGAAGATGAGAGGTGTAGTCTTGGATACCTCGGTATGGATTGAATACCTCCGTGGCAATCCCGATTTTTTTGGAACCTGCCAAGAACTTTTGGAAAATGGTAGGGTTTACGGTCTTGAACTGATTTTTGCGGAGCTGCTGCAGGGGGCAAGAGGAGAAAGGGAGATCGAGACCATTTTGGCATTTTCGTCCCTTGTTCCGAGTTTGGATGAACCTTTCATTGTCATTGACTCAGGTTTGATTTCGCAAAGGGAGAATTATGTCAATCAGGGTGTCGGCTTGATAGATGCGGTGATTGTCAATGCGGTAAGGAAAAATGGGCTCTTGCTTTGGACGCTCGATACCAAAATCCGCCGCGTGCTCGGATATGGTTTTTCTTTTGAGTTGGATTAGGTTGGTCTTTTTTGGGGATGTTTTCCGAAAAGAAATCGGGAATCCGCTTTAGTTAGTACGATCTCGATTTCTTCACCTGTCTTTTCTGGATTTCAGGGCCGAAACTAAAATCCCATATCTCATACCCCAAATTACAAATCTCACATCTCATATCACATATCACCCTTCTTCTCCCTCATTTTCCCAAATGCCGTGCAAATGTCGGGTCAAATCCGCTTAAATTGCGTGAGTGTTTCAATCATTTCCCTCCAAATTGCCATGGTCAAACAAACGATCTTAACAATGAAACAACCACAATTGGGCCAGAAGATCCAGGAATGGAGAAAGGCCAAAGGCATGACACAGGAGGAATTGGTCGAGCGCTGCAACATCAACGTGCGGACCATTCAGCGCATCGAGGCAGGGGAGGTAGCACCGCGTCCCTATACGGTAAAGGCGATTTTGGAGGTATTGGAGGTGAAATCGGAAGAAGTGAAGGAACTCAAATTGGATGGCGATGAGCCCGCAAAGCCTGATCAACTGCGCGCCTGGTTGCGGTTTTCTTTTGTCACGGGTATCATTTATTTGATTTTTGCCATCGTGGAATCCGTCCTTGACATGGCCTTGGTGACGGAAGGGCGTTCTATTGAAACTGGTTTCGGAATGCTCTATACCTCCGTCAAAATGGGGGTATTGGTCCTATTTATCATGTTTACCTCAGGATTCTTCAAGCTAGGGCAAGCGCATGGCAATATTTTGATCAAACTGGTTTCTATATTGATGATAGGTGCCACAGGTATCTTTATCGTCGATGATATCCTGACCTATTGGAATGGGTCGGATATTTATTCCGGCCTTATTTTTCGTTCGATAGTCGCTGGTTCGCTGTATGTGCTTTTTGCCACGGGTTTCCTACTCATGGCGCGGGAGAGGAGCAAATTGTACCTGATGACCGGCGTCATCGGCTTGATGACGGGCGTGAGTTTCCTGACTGTCGTGTTCGCGATACCGGGATTGGTACTGCTGACGGTCTTTGAGGTTTTCCTGCTTGTAGTCCTGCATTCTGAATACAAGGGGCAAGCCAGCACGGAGTCCATGGCCCTCGTCGGAAAAGCGCAGGTGCTTTGATTTGCAAAAACTGAGGAAATCGGATATTGGCGACTTTCTTCCAATTGAAAAAATTCCCATTCGGCTGTCAATAACTTGGCAGCCGTTTTTTATTTCAATACCGCAGCAATCTGCGCCTTGACCCATTTCAGCACCTCGGCGTTTTTTGGACTTTCGGACAGGATTTCGAGGATTTTGGGCCGCTCGCTTTTTTCGTAGAAATTGTTCAGTCCTGATTCCAGCGATTCTTGGTCGGCCGCTGCGTGGTAGCCAAAGCCGAATTCCGCTGCCAAGGATTTTCCGTCAAGCGGTTGCCGGGTTTCGAAATATTCCTCCAACTCCGGCTGCCGGGCCGGGCCATCGATCAGGCGGAAAATCCCACCCGCATGGTTATTCAGCAGAATGATGCGGAGGTTGGGCATAGGGTAATTGTGCCAATAGGCGTTGCGATCGTAGAAAAAGGCCATATCCCCGGTGATCAAGGTGACAAAACCATCGGAGACAAAAGCACAACCGACCGCCGTGCTGCTGCTGCCGTCGATGCCACTCGTGCCGCGGTTGCTATAGACTTCGGGGTCGATTTTTCCCAAAAAATTCAAATACCGCACGGCCATACTGTTGGCTACATGGATTTTGCTGGCTGCTGGTATTTTTGCCAAAACAGTTTGCAAAGCTTTGTATTCGCCAAAATCTGCCCCGTGGATCGTTGCAGGTAGGTGCTTGCGGACTTTTTCTTCCAGGGATGTCCAATGTTTTGCAAAGTCCAGGTTCGATTGGACTGTTTGCCCGATAAGCTGGAGGAAATCCAAAGCATCACAGGATATCGTTTTCTCCAGATGTTGGTAAGTGTCCGGTACATAGCCCGCTGGCTGGATGTGCCAATGGGCAGCTTCCGAGTTTCGCAGAAAAAGCTTCAAACTCTTGGATATGATCGATTTGCCAAAGGAAATAATCAGGTCCGGGTGAAGTGAATTTTTCAATTCCGAATTCCCAACATAATGGTCATGCAGGCAAATCGTACGGGAAGACTGTAGGTTGCTGATGCTATCTGTGACCACAACAGCCTGGTGATTGGCGGCGATTTGATCCAAGATCTGCCGCAATGCTAAATCCGGAAACTGCTGCCCCGGTACGATGAGGATTTTTCGATATATCAGCAACTCCTGTTCGATCACTTTCTTTTGATCCGTTGAGAGTGTCGGCCTTCCTTTGACTTGATTGATAACCTGCAGGTCTTTATCAAAGTCAAAGCGCTCTTCTTTTTCCGGATAGAATGGTTCCCTCAGGGGAATGTTGATATGTACCGGTCCTGCCGGGAAATCCGCCGCAAGATTGATCGCTTCATTCACGATCCGATTGGCATGCCAAACTTTGTCCGCGTGACCAAACTCATCGGGAAACTGGAAGAATCCCTTTACATGCTTCCCATAGATCTCGGTTTGGCGGATGGTTTGGCCGTCCCATTGGTCGATCCATTCGGGTGGTCTGTCGGCGGTCAGGATAAGTAAGGGAATCTGTTGGAAATAGGCCTCGGCAACCGCTGGAGCGTAGTTGTAAGCAGCGGAACCTGAAGTGCAGACCAGCGCTACGGGTTGTCCAAGCTGTTGCGCCATGCCCAGGGCAATGAATGCGGCTGACCTTTCGTCGGAGATGGTTTTGGTGTGGATTTCCGGATGTCTCGCAAAAGCCAAAGTGATGGGCGCACAGCGCGATCCGGGCGAAAGAATGGCATGTCTGATGCCCTTTTTGGCACAAAGGCTCACCAAGTCAACGATAGGCTGTAGGATCAAGGCCGTTGGTTTTTGAGGTGGTTGCCGATGATATCACATTTCATTTCGGTTTCTTCCCATTCGGACTCGGGGTCCGAGTCTTCCGTCACGCCCGCGCCGGCATATAGCCAAGCCGCGTTCTCGGTCAGCCTTGCGGTGCGCAGGTTGACAAAAATGGAAGTTTCCCCTTCCACATTGACAGGTCCGATGAAGCCCGCGAAGAGCGATCGGTCAAAAGACTCATTTTCCTTTAGAAACTCCAACGCTGCTTGTCTCGGCATGCCGCATACCGCGGAAGTCGGGTGAAGGAGTTGGAGCATCACGGAACCGAGTTGGGGGAAATTCGTCGCTTTCATGTCGACCCTAAAGTCTGAGCGCAGGTGCAGTAGGTTTCCGGCAACGACCGTCTTTGGACCGTGTTCGTCGTATTCCCGAAGACGTATTTTTTTGAAACAATCCACGATGTACCTACTGACCAAGGCCTGTTCCTCGATTTCCTTTTGGGTCCAAGCGGCATTTTTGATGGGATTGTCACCCTTTGCTTTTTGCGTGCCGGCCAGCGACATGGTATAAAAGGTATCACCCTTGGTCTGGATCAATACCTCGGGTGAAGCACCCAGCCAAGTACCGACTCCCGGTAGGTGGAAGAAATTAATAAAGGCGTTGGGGTAGGAGGAAAGCAGGTTTTTAAAGGCCGCTGCAAGGTCAAAGGAGGCTTCGAGCGGCAGGGTCTTACGCCGGGCGGGAACGATTTTGCTCAGTTGTCCGCTTTCGATCGACGCGATTCCTTTTTTCACCAAATCAAGGAATGCCGGCTTTTCCATGCCGACACCTGTTTTCCCTTCCTCGGTATGATCAACTTTTACAAAAAGATGCCTGATCTTTTGCACTGCCTCTGGGGTAGGGAGCATCAAAGGCAGTGGTTCCAATTCCTCCAATTGGCTTTCGATCGACTGCCCTAGGTCCACTTTGAAATATTCGCTTGCCTCCATGAAAAAGGCCATCCGGTCGGCTTGGTCTTCAAACGGATGCACAACAAATCCCGCAGGAAGCTCCTCGAGGTTGAGGGGTACCCTTTTCAACTGTCCCGATTTGTCGATCAGAACTTGGAGGAAATTGGATTTGGGCTTCCGCCAAATAGCGATTTGGCCACCCATTTCCATCCAATAGGCCAATAAATTGGCGAGGTAATGCTCGAGTCCTTCCAGTTTTGCCAGTGTGGTTTCCTGCATCTTATTTTTTGTCAATAATGGCCATGGTGATCCTGCTGATGCAGGTGAGTTCATCGTGGCTATTGTAGATTTTTATTTCCCAAACCTGCGTTTTCTTCCCCAAATGGATCGGCTTGGTCACGCCGCGAACCAGCCCATCCCGGACGGACTTGAGGTGATTGGCGTTGATTTCCAATCCTACACAATGCTGCCTGCTGGTATCCACGGTCAGGGTAGCCGCCACGCTACCCAGGGTTTCGGCCAGGACGACATTGGCACCACCGTGTAACAGTCCGAGCGGCTGTTTGGTTTTGTCCGTGACGGGCATGGTCGCCTCCAAAAAGTCCTCTCCAATCTGCGTAAATCGAATATCCAAAAAATCCGTCATCGTGTTTTTCCCCATTTGGTTGAGGGAATCCAAGCTTAAGTCCGGGGGAAATATCATGTATGAAGGGATAATTGCGTTTATTTGGGCTTCGAAACAAAAATAAAGAAACTTGCTAAGTAAAAAAATCTACCTCGTCCGCCATGGACAGACGGATTACAACCTCAAGGGTGTCGTGCAAGGCAGTGGTATCGACGCCCCGCTCAATTGGAATGGTCACAAGCAGGCGAGGGCTTTTTTTGAAGCGTACAAAAACGTGCCCTTTGAGAAAGTGTTTTACACCGGCCTGCAGCGCACCAAGCAGTCGGTGCAGGGTTTTTTGGATCTCGGAATCCCGCATGAGGCCGTACCCGAATTGAATGAGATTTCCTGGGGCCGCTATGAAGGTGTGCCGATGACGCCTGAGGAAAACAACTACTATACGGATATGCTTGAGCGATGGGCTTCAGGCGATTTGGACTATGCCATTGAAGGCGGGGAGAGTCCCGTATTGGTGGCAAAAAGACTAAGGAAAGGCATTGACCATATCCTCCGCCAGCCCGAACGAACGATCCTGATCTGCATGCATGGCCGTGCAATGCGGGTACTGTTGAGCTTGCTTTTGGGTTATGACCTCAGGCACATGGATACATTTTTACACCGTAACCTTGGACTATACGTCTTGAATCAGTCGGAATTGGGATTTTTCCGGATCGAAAAATACAATTGCGGGGAGCACCTCAAGGATTTGGATTTGCCTTAAGCGCTTTGTTGGGCTTTTTGGTTTTGGCATTGCGTGCCTCGTAGGATGCCAAAAGCGACTGAAAAGTGGATTTGGACTCGTCCAAGTCGATGATTTGGAAGGCGATCTCGTTGAGGGAAGCGGTACGGTGTTGGTTGATGCGGACAAACAAATCCCCGAGTTGGCAACGATCGATGCCTTCATAAGGCACTTGTACGAGGATTGCCGCATCGGAATTTCCTGAAAAAGATTTGGTGGTGAAAATATTCATCAAACTCAATTCGATGTAATCGGTACTGGTTTGATACTGCTTCAGTTCACTTTTGTTGAAGATAAGCAAAAACGTTTTCCCCTCAGGATCTTTGGAATAACCCGAGAAGACCAGCATAACCAACACTAACGCCAACAGATACTTTTTCATGAACGCAAACTAGGCATTTTAAACTTGGAAGTCAATGGTTTTGTTAGACTAAGTTTTGGGATTTTTGAAAGCGTCTTGAGGCTACGAGTCCATGCTTTCCTATTACCTTGAATCGCATCCGACAGTGATCGGATCTAAAAGAGAGCGGCTGTATACGAAAACCGTATGCCGTTAGCTATCGGCAGTGATGTGAGACCTGCCCGGCAGCAGGCGGGGACGCTCCTCACTGACTTAACGGTTGGCGAAACCATCTATCTGATCAGTTACAGTTTTTTCCTTTTATTCGTATAAAAATGGTTCGTTTCCTTCCGCCATTTTTCGTACATTCTCCAACACCTGTTTCATGTACATTTTGTAAAATGCGTTTGCGAAAAGCCACTGAAAAGGAATAAATAAAATCCCTTTTCCGTGAATGGTGTAGTCGTAGTTGATTTGTATTTTGTTAGGCTTGATTTCAGTTGTCGTCCACTCAAATGTGAATTTCCAAATGTTCAACATCCATGACTTAAAATTTCCAACTTCTACTTTCCAGTATTCATTTTCAATCCGCTCAATTACTTCGTCGGTCGAAACTTCACCACCCTTAAAGGTTAATGATCTTGCGGCATAAATATTCTTTATTGAACCGACCTTCCCCCAGTTCTCGTCATTTGTTGTCTTGGTAACGGCAGGCATAAGCCCGAATCCTGTGTGTACTTTAGTTACATCGCAAAGTATTGGTGCCCTAAATGCTCTTTCAAGTGAACAGTTGTAAATTGTTGTCGTGTGAATTTTGAAGTCCATTCATTATATTTTTCTCAATTGACTTTTCCTCTGTTTGAGGTATTTTTCATCTTTTCTGTTGTAAACGGTCGTATTTGAAATTGCCGCCGCCGATTTGCTTCACACAATCATTGCGCTATGGGAGGGAGTGAGCAACAGTCGCGGAAATTTTTCGATTACCTAAACTTAAACCTAAAGCTCTAAAAATCCAACCCGTCCATCCGCCATTTTTCTCGTCCGGTTTACTCTCTTCTCATTCAGGTCGTAGTCTGTGTTTTTCCGCCTGATACTTCGTTGCCTTTGGCAGATATGATTTTCTCGCGGTGCCCACTGCGTGAACCATTTTATTGTTTGCGAGTCCTCTTATATCAATTTAATAGACACGGGACCCCAGCCTCAGTCACAATCCACTGGAACTCCATGTAATTCCGCGTTTGATTTCGGGGGATTTTGGATAACTTGGAAATTCAATAGGGGTTTCAAAGCCTAATACTCGTCCTCGCGTTTTCTACTATTTCAACAATATTCATCAACATGCTTTCAAAAATATCTTCCCTGTTTCTTGGGGTATTCCTTTCGATTTCACTCTCTGTGTTTGCCCAAAAGAAAAAGGACATCGACCTCGAAACCGTCACCGAGAAGAACCTGAAGTCCGGCATTGCAATTCTGAATGACCTGATCTCGATTCCCAACGATTCCAATATCCCTGAGCAGCTCTGGCCAAATTTAGAATGGTGTGAACGGAACTTCGGTAGTCGGGGCTGGAAAACCCAAAGGCTCGAAACAGCAGGTTTTCCGCTGATGTTGGCAGAAATGTCAGTACCAAAAGCCACCAAGACCGTTTTGTTCTACTTTCACGTGGATGGACAGCCTGTCAATGCCAAGCAGTGGGACCAGGAAGATCCCTTTGGGCCCGTATTAAAACAGAGAAACAGTGTCGGAAAATGGGAAACCATTCCGATGAGTCGGCTGGACAATGGGTTCGATCCAGAGTGGAGAATTTTTGCACGCTCCGCTTCAGATGACAAAGGACCCTTGGCGATGTTCCTTACGGCTTGGGATGCGCTGAAGGCGGAAGGGAAATCACCCAATTTCAACGTAAAGGTAATATTGGATTTTGAGGAAGAGATTGGTTCTCCGCACCTCGGGCCCGCTGTAAACATGCATAAAGAAAAACTTGCGGCTGATATGATGTTGATCATGGACGGTCCCCGTCATATATCCAACGAGCCAACCTTGACCTTTGGTGCACGGGGAATCGCCGAAATTACGCTGACCGTATATGGGCCGCGCAACGATCAACACAGCGGTCACTACGGCAACTATGCGCCCAATCCGGCCTTCAGACTTTCTCAATTGCTCAGTAGTATGAAGGACGATGCCGGGAGGGTTGTGATTCCCGGTTTTTATGACGGTATTTCTTTGACAGAAGAAGAGAAAAGAATCTTGGCTGCGGTACCTCATGACGCAGAGACGGTCAAGAAATCCCTTGGAATTGGTTCCACCGACAAGGTAGGCGCCACGTATCAGGAGTCATTGCAGTATCCGTCATTGAATATTCGGGGACTGTATTCCGGAGGGGTTGGAAAAGAGGCAAGGACGATTGTCCCATCCACAGCGCTTGCTGAAATCGATGTGCGGCTTGTCCCCGAGAGCGACCCAGAGCGGCTTTTTGCCTTGATAAGGAAGCATATCCAACAACAAGGGTATCACATTTTGGACCAAGATCCGACCGATGTGGAAAGACAGAAATACCCCAAATTGGTCAAGTGGCAGGGGACAATCTCGTACAAAGCCTTTCGAACGCCCTTTGATTCAGCGCCGGGGAAAATGTTGAATAACGCCTATATCCGAGCCTTCGGGAAAGAACCCATCAAGAATCGAATATCAGGAGGGTCTCTGCCAATAGCGCCTTTTGTGGATGCCTTACAGATTCCGGCAGTGACGGTAGTTACGGTCAATTCGGACAACAACCAGCACGGCCCCAATGAAAATATCCGCTTGGGTAATTATAAAGAGGGAATCAAGACCGCTTTGGCGATCTTGACCGAAGAGTTGAAATAGGATTTTAGAGGGACTCGTCCTTCCGCATAAAACAAATTAAACCACAAACTAAACCCTATGAAGAAAATGAGCCATGAGATCCAAATCGTTGCCCCAGCAGCATCGGTTTGGGATGCGGTTGTCGATCCGCACAAATACCGGGCATGGACCCGGGAATTTCACCCGACATCCTATTTTGAAGGCGGATGGAATAAAGGCAACAAAATCCTGTTTTTGGGTCAAGACGATAAAGGAAGTATTGGAGGGATGGTGGCCGAGATTGCCGAGTCTGATTTTCCGAGATTCATCTCTATTCGCCACTTGGGCTATGTGCAGGATGGTTTCGAAGATACGCAGTCAGAGGCTGTAAGAGCCTTGTTTCCCAGTTACGAGAATTATTTTTTGGAAGAAATCGGCGATGGAAAGACCCGTTTCCGTGTCGAGTTGGATATGGATGAGAGCTATTGGGAAATGATGCAGGAAATGTGGCCGAGGGCACTCAAGGCCCTGAAAGATGTAGTCGAGCAAGCCGAATCACCTAAGATTTACCCCTGCCTTTGGTTTGACAAAGAAGCGGGCGAAGCCGCTGAGTTTTACTGCGGTCTTTTCAAACAGGGGCGCTTGCTAGAACAGAGTCCTATGGCGACGACTTTCGAAATCATGGGGACAAAAATCATGGGGCTCAATGGGGGACCGATGTACCAGAAGACAACAGCCGTTTCTTACTTTGTCTATTGCAACGGAACGGAGGAAATAGATAGGCTGTATGCCGCACTGAGTGAAAATGGCCAAGTGCTGATGCCATTGGACAAGTATGATTGGTCTCCAAGGTATGCATTTGTCCAGGACAGGTTTGGGGTAAGTTGGCAATTGGACGTCGAGGATATCAAATCTTCCCAGAAGATTGTGCCTTGCTTCCTTTTTGCCAATCGAAAGATGGGTATGGTAAAGAAGGCCATGGACAGGTTCGTGTCGATTTTTCCCAATTCACGCATATTGATGGAGGCGCCGTACCCGCCAGCGGCTGGCCTACCGGAAGGGACTTTGTTGTTTGCCCAGTTCAGATTGGCCGGCTTTATCTTCAACGCCATGAGTAGTACGCGTCCCGAGGAGTTTGATTTCAGTCCGGGAAATTCGATGGTTGTCGAGTGCGAAACCCAAGCCGAGATCGATCATTATTGGGAAAAGCTGGGTGAGGGGGGAAGGTACGAACAATGCGGTTGGCTTCAGGATGAGTATGGTATTTCTTGGCAGGTGGTGCCGGCGGTGCTTTCCCAGCTGATGGCAGACCCTGAGCGCTCCGGCAGGGTAATTGAAGCCTTTTTGAAAATGAAGAAATTTGATATCCAAAAACTTTTAGATGCATAAACCATGAAAAAATCACCGATTACCGTACAGGCAAGCATAGCCGCGCCACTTCAAAAAGTCTGGGATTATTGGACCGGACCTGAACATGTTACGCAATGGAACCAGGCCTCCGAAGATTGGCATTGCCCCAAGGCCAGCAATGACCTCAGGACCGGGGGTAAGTTTTCCTCTACAATGTCCGCAAAGGACGGCAGCATGAGCTTTGATTTCGAAGGCGTATATGATGAAGTTATCCCCGGTGAGTTGATCCGCTACACGATGGCGGATGGGAGGGAAGTCTCGATTTCGTTTGAAGTACAAGATGGGATGACCTTGGTCATTGAGACCTTCGATCCAGAATCCATGCATTCCGAGGAGCTCCAGCGTGCTGGCTGGCAGGCGATTATGGACAACTTCAAGCGCTATGTGGAAACCATGTCTAGAGACTAGTCCGCATTTTTTTGTGTTTATCGTTTTTCAAACCTGAAAACCGGCCACAATTGAAGTAGAATCTGCTACATGATTAAGATAAATAAAAAACCCCTCCAGAACATCCGGAGGGGTTAGTGTTCCATAGTGCTGGTACTTGTAATTGGCAAATGTTCAACTTGCGGGGGAATCGAATTTGACTCCTATTTCTTTTTTTGACATCAGTGTTGAATCCAGCGGAATCAGAGCCGGATTTAATTTAATACATAGTTAATCGGCAGCTTGACATTTTCTTTTTCGATTTCCTCTAGCGGATAGACTATCTCGTCCTCACCCAAGATCATGGTATGGAGAGAAGGCTTTTTTCCCGGATCTTTCCATTTGCTTCGGTCGAGGAAAAATTTGAGGTATTGGTACTGGACTTGGAGAAATACTGCCGCCTGAACCAGTTTCTCAGAGCGGATCGAGAACCCGTCGCCCTGTGCACCCTTGGACATGCCAGCCAAGGCGTCAACGGTATAGTCGTCCCAAATCCTTTCCTGCAAGCATTCATCGCGCAACTTGCCCGGAAAATGTCCAAAGAGGACAATTTCCCCGCAGTCAAACAAGTCAATCGCCGCGGCAATCTGATGGAGGGTAAATATCCCCGCGGCCTCAAGATTGAGGTCAAATACGGTTAGCAGACTTGTTTTTCCTCCGCAACTAAAGTCTATGCCGCGCGGCCAATGATGTGAACTGATGATCAGTGTGTTGGTTTCAATGCTTTCCAGAAATTCCGTTAGCGAACCCATCGGTGGGAAATTCATGCGTGGGCCGTTTTTTTGAGTTTTCTGGATGCCAATTCATGACTTGAACTTTTCTTCAAATGTCCCATTCCGCATAGCGTGAATTTTCCGCCGTCATGTTCATACTCATGCTGATAGTGGTGGAGGTTTTCCATCACAGTATGGTCGACTAAATTGGCATTGGTGAAGTCGATATTTATTGTCTTTTTTCTGGGAAGTGCATCAAGCGATTTTTTCAATTTGATGTAGTTGGAGAAAACAGCGGAGTGAAATACATCTACGGTATACACATCATCCTTGACCTGAACCGTAAATAGCGGCTTGAAAACGTGCTTCAGTGGCAGTCCATTGTATAAATGGAAAATGATCTTGGTGGTAATCCCGACTGCTATTCCGACTAACAAATCGGTCGCCAAAGTGACCAAAATCGTTACCAGAAATATCGCGAGCTGCCCTTTGCCGATCTGGTAGGTCTTGTAGAATTCCTTGGGGGACGCCAACCTAAATCCCGTATAGATAAGCATGGCTGCAAGTGCCGCCAAGGGGATTTGGTGGATAAGGTTTGGGAAAAAAGCCACAAAAACCAACAGGAAAACACCATGGAAGAAGTTGGACCATGCCGTTTTTCCACCATTGTTGATGTTGGAAGAGCTTCTCACGATTTCCGAGATCATCGGTAAGCCTCCGATAAAGCCAGCCAGGGTATTTCCAATCCCAACTCCGACCAAGTCTTTATTCATGTTAGACTTGCGCTTGTAGGGATCCAAGCCGTCGATTGCCTTAGTGCTTAGCAAAGATTCCAAGCTGCCTACTAGCGCAAACATGATGATGTATTTAATCGAAGTGCCGCTCAGGATTTGGGAGAAGTCCGGAAACGTGATGGCACTGAGTAGATTGTCAGGCAAGGTGACGAGAAATTTCGGCCCGATCGTGTATTCATGTCCATCAAGGAAAAGGTACTTGTGCTCGTGCTCTAGGTCAAAATAGATACCCAGCGGAATCGCTACCAGAATGACGATCAGCGGCGCAGGCAGCATTTTGAGGTATTTGTTTTTGAACAATGGAAAAAGAAACATGATCGCCAAGCTCACGAATCCGATGATGGCAATGTCGGGGTTCATTTCGCCAAATGCTTGGGGAATTTCCGCCAGAAGTTCCAAGGTCTCTTGTCCAGTTGCTTTTGCCCCAATGAGTGTGAAAAGCTGCTTCGCGATGATGATGATACCAATCGCCGCCAGCATGCCGTGCACAGCAGCCGAAGGGAAAAAGTCGGCCAATACGCCGGATTTGATCCAGCCAAAGACGATTTGGATGATGCCAGCGATCACGATCACTGCCAGCGTGAGTCGATAACCCAACATGGCATCTCCTTGGCCAAGTTCGGTGACAGCGCCGATTGCAATAACGATCAGGCCGGCCGCAGGTCCTTTGATCGTGAGTTGTGAACCACCTAGGAAACTGACCAATAGGCCACCAATGATGGCTGTGAAGATTCCCGCCACAGGCGGAAATCCCGATGCCATGGAAATACCCAGGCAAAGAGGCAGAGCAATCAGAAATACCAGAAAGCCCGAAGTAAGATCAGCTTTCCAGTTTTCTTTGAGACCGGCGAGACCAGTCGAGGGGATAGCGTGTTTTGAAGTCTTCATAATGATTAAGAAGATGGAAGTGCTTTTTGATGATAATTTTTGATATGAGGGCCCAAGAAAACCCGGGCATAAATCCGGATCAACGCTATTCCACCAAGAATAAAGCTAATCGCTGCAAATGAGGCCAGCAGGTATTGGTCCTCGTGGATATGGCTGTAAATCAGATCGAGTCCGATAAATGTCGGGCTGATCGGGAAGCCCATAACGCCAAGGGCGGTAAGCAGGAAAAACAGCCCGTACTTTGGGAATCGGCTGCCATGGCCGTAGTATTGGTTCAAGTCAAAGTGGTCGGGCTCTTTTTTCCTGACTTGGTCCAGCAGCCAGTATCCCAAAGTTCCGGCAATCGACACACCGCTGAGGTAGATGAGCGTTTGGCTGAAGTCAAAGGTCTCATTGAACGATACCCCGAGCGCGATCCAGAAATGGTTGGCCATGACAAGCATCAGCGCTAGACGTGGATAATTCCTTTCGGAAAATGCCTTGAACACCAGCATCATTCCAATAAATGAAAACAGCCCGGGGACATAGTGGCGAACCTGGACAGGAATCCATTCTTGATTGAAGTATAGCACCAAGCCCAGTCCATAAATCGGCAGGAAGTAGAGAAGGAGGTTCCGGGGTGTCAGGAAGTCGAGTTTTCGACCGATCTTTTTGATCGGATGGAAGACATACCGATTGAAGAACCTGTCCAGATTCCATTCCTTGAGCGACAGGATATAAAGGCTGTATTCCAACCTTTTGGGGAAGGTGTCCTCCAAGCTGATTTCTTTTGGCTGGAAATGGTAAAACTGATCCCGGATCATATAGGCCACGACCGACGGAGATACCAACAATTGGTAGGTGCGCAGGAAGGCATTTCCCGCAAAGTGGATCAGCGCCAAGACATGCCAACCCAGCGCCACTTCGACAAACATCAACCCGATCTGCGCGATCGACGCGTAGGCGATTTGGGTTTTAATCGTGGATTGGACCCGAGCAATGGGATAGGCCACGAGCGTAGTGGCCAGACCGACGGCTCCGATGAGGATTCTTGCCGTAAGCTGGTTTTCCCAGTATGGAAAAGTTCTCAGAAGCAGGAATACCCCGAAATGAACTGACAGGGAGCCGTAGAAAATCGCAGATGATGGTGTTGGCCCTTCCATTGCCCTGGGCAGCCAAGAAGAAAACGGCAACTGGGCTGATTTGGCCGCTGCCGCAAGCAAGAGACAAACGGCAATGAACAGGCCAATTCCACTGTGTTCCGCGATATGTTCGTTGACCGTTTCTTCGTTGAGTAGCGTGATGAAGTTGATGTTTTCATGCCAAAGGTGATGGCTAGCCCACATCGCCAGGATGATTCCGATATCACCAATCCGGTAGATCGAAAACACCTTTACTGCATTCCTCACCGGTAGGTATCTTTCCCTGTAGAATGCGATCAGGAGGAAAGACGATATTCCCAACATTTCCCAGCCTACAAAGAGGGTTTCAAAATTTCCTGCGAGGACTGTCAGGTTATAGGCCAGGTAGAAGAACAGGACGGTGTTGAAAAACCGCTTGTAGCCATCTTCCATATGGAGGTAAAACCTGCTGTATCGGGTAATCAGAAACGTCACAAACGCTCCGACGAAGAGATAAACCGCTGTAATTCCATCGAAATACAAATCGATGAGAAATCTGTAGCTCCCATTGTCGTATATCACCAGTTCTGGGATATTGATCGGGTTTCGCCCACCGAGGACCCATCCAATTGTGAAGACGACAATGACTAGCAGGTGAACACTTACCATTCCGACAGCCAGACGGGAAAATCCATTTTCATTTCCCGACCCAATCAGAAGCGAAGCCAGGAATCCAAATAGTGGAATCAGGACAAATGAGCTGATGATCAATTGGTTTTCCATGCTTTAGGCCAGTAAGTAAACGGGTAGGTTTTCGGATGTCGCTTCGAGGATCTTGTCCATATCCTGAGCCTTTTCGATCTTATCGGTGATTGGCACATAGGGTATCAATTCACCTTCCTTCAATACGAATGCCTCTTTGGTATCCGGATGGATACAGGCTAGCCGTACCCATTCATTGGCAAACCATTGGAAAGTAGGTTCATGAGCTTGGATGGTCTTCATCAGCACCTCCGGATAGTGCTCCACTGTTATCAATATCCTAAGCGGGTCATGGATATTGATCATTTGGAGTGGCAAGCCAGTCCTGAGGTCGCCATCCATACCATTGGCTACTCCGACCAATCCCATGACATTGTGTGGCAGTTTGCTTCCGGCACCAAGCATATGGTTGTCGACTTTGGAAAAATAGTATTCCAAGTTGATGCCTCCACAGACGGGAGCAACGGCTTTCAGAATACCCAGGAGGTATTGCCCGTCGGGATCAATCTCGTGGTCATAGGAATTTAGAAATGCACGTTTGTCGAGAAAAAGATGCTTATTGTTGGCCCTTTTTCCCACGACACAGAGGGCATTGGTAGCGTGGTTCCACTCTGGACGCGGCTCAAATAGCGAGAGCGCCCTCAATTTCACCTGTTCATGGATTTTTTCGGCATCCTGCGTGGAATCTATGGTATGAAACCTTCGGGAACGTTCCTTTGCATTGTAATTCAAGGCAATTTCAAATATCGACTGGTTTCGCTCATGGATAAGTTTCGAATCCATTTCGAGTTGATCCAGATCGTAAAACTCCATCTCATCCCGGGTAGTATCGTGCAGTCCGCCAACAAACCTTGTGCTTTCGGGAATGTCGATTCCGCGAAGTCGAAGCTGATCTCTGACCTCGGGATTGTTGCCAATCGTAGCTACCACACGGGCATTGACCGAACCTGACCTGCCACTGCATGCCCCGCAATCGTAACCCGCATAGTGGGTATTGTTGACACTGCTGGCACCGTGCCCGATGATATAGATGAATGGAGCGAAATCCTTGACCAAGCCAATACTCTTTAGCATGCCTTCCAGACTCGTGGTCATCTCCTCCAGGGTAAAGCCCACTTGCAGTCCGTGGTGGTGATCAGGATTTTTGCATTCGATACTCAGTTTGCCTTTCGGGTCCATGTGCTTGAAGGATGACACCATCGCAGGTGTCTCTCCCGGCCTCAGGATGTTCTTTGCCATTTTGATAGCAGACCAAAATCCCATCGTCTGGGAAATGGCCCAGCCGCCGAAAATGCCTTTTGAATGCTTGCTGAAATGTGCGTCCTTCTCGTGACGGATTTTGGCTTCGGTTTCCTTGATGACATGCTTTGGCGTTACGGGTGCGGGACAGACTTTGGTCATGAACTTGCCGTGCTCCGGTTGGAAGTAAAAGGGCAAATTGAAAAAGCCTGCTGTTCCAAATGTCTCACTATCGGGAGCAAACCGTTCGATGTATCTGCGAATGGAACATTCGCGATCATCTATGCACAAGACTGCCTGAAAGCTCTTTTGATTCTTAACACCATTGGTTTTTGGCTTAATCTGCAAGCCTTTGATGACTTGGTCAAAATAGCTCCATTCCAAAGCCTCCTGCCATAGTGAAAGCATGGTAAACCATTCGCTTGGCTGGAATTCTTTGAATAATCCCGGAAAACTGTCCTCCACATGAAGTCCAAGCGGCGTCCAAGTGCCGTTTCTTCTTCTGTCGAGTGCGTCTATTTCCAAAAGGGACTCTAGGAAAATCAGGTCGTGGAGCGAAACCTTCTTCTTGTCCAAAAGGGATTGGGGCTGATGCTCCAATACTGCTACCATGCCCGACCAGCCTGGATGGGCAAATTGCTGGTCAAACAGATATTGGGCATAGCGCTCCTCTTTACCGACCAATATGGCCAAGAGGTCCTGCAGTTTGGTTTTGGGATCAAATAGCAGGTTCCTTGCCCGTGAACTTTTTAGACAAGCCGTAAAGCTGCCTTCCTCGAGTTTTCTGAATGAAGTAAGAAGCCCTCCATTTCCAGCTGGAAATTTCCAAATCGCAATCCCCTGGTCCAGATAACTACTCACTAGCCTAAACAAGGTCTGATGGACTTCTTTGTCGAGATTGAGGTTGTAGGCTTTGCGCCATTGTTTTCGAAACTGGCCGATGGTCGGTTTTGGATATTCTTGGACGGGGCTTTCCAGCATAAGTTGTTTCCAGCGTCCGAGCTGGTCTTCGCCCATCTTTTCGCGAATTGCCCTTTCAAGTATGGCCGGCTGGATTTTGCCTTTGTGGTACAGGTCTTGGAATTTTTCCAGATCCCAATAAACCTTGTAGCCAAAGGTTTCCGACGCGATTTGCAAGGCCATGTGGAATGGCAAATCCTGAAAGGCATGGAGTGTGTTGTGGTGCACAAAATCCTTCAGCGGGGATTGCGCAGGTAAATAATGACCCAGTTCATGTAGAACATGATGCAGGTCAAATGAAGTCTTGGAATTCATTTGTTTGGGAATGAAATAAATGAAAGGGAGAGGGCATATGGCCCAATCTGAAGTATGAAGTCGGTTTAAAAAATCAACCCAAGTCGGACTTCAGACAGTGAAAAAGTAGATACAATTTAACCCTGGAATAGGATAGGAATTGCCCATTTGTGTCTGATAGACTGCCTCCGAAGATACTGATCGGAAATCCTTTACTTGCAGTGGCAAAAAATATATCAGAACCATTTGTTTCCGATTCAGACTCTTTTTCCTCTTTTTTTTCTTTCTCTTCGCTTTCTACCGTCGCGGACTCAATGCTGCTAGGGTCGGAAATAGTTGCGTGCTCGGAGGATATTTCGGTACTGTTAAGGAATTGGAACCCATCATTTCCTATTTCCAATTGGTGTGATTGGGCCCCAAAAAACAACCCAAGAGAAAGGCACAAAAAGAAAAGTGTATGAAAGACTATATGGTCATTCATCTTTTCAATCCTTATCGACGGCCTCTGTTTCATTTATTACAGTTAGCAACATCAAATGTAAGCTTATTGACAATCTTAAAGGAAAATTTTTGCAAATATTTTAATGATGTGTGACAGAGGTTACAATTCTAGAGAACCTGATTTCGGTCACGAAATGATCTTGATTCATCAAGAAGCTGCGATTTCCGAGATAAACGTCATCCCTTCCCGGTATTCTTCTGCGCTCTGTAGATGTTCAAGCATCAATGGAACTTCAGGGAGTTTTCTCAATTCAGCCACAAAAACCCGATAGTCCATTTTTCCCAAGCCCGGCCTGACTTCTTCAAATTGGGGCATGAATGTTCTTTGCTTGAGCACGAGGTCTTTGGCATGGCAGCTTTTGATATGGGGGCCAAGTTTGGCAAAACATTCCTTGATCAAATCTCCGTTCTTGTAGAAAATAGCGGGACTTGTGACCATGTTGACCGGATCGAGGTGCACTGCAAAGGCCTTTCTATCTATAGCCTTGAGCAGTTGAAGATAGGAATCGGCTGACTCGGGAAATATCCACGGCATTGCCTCTAAGGTAAAGAAGGTCCGTTTTGGATTGACCTCATCTATAATTTTTCGGGTGACTTCGACGATTTGGTCAAATGTATCTTCGGAAAAATTCTCCTCGTGGGGGCCGGACCAGTTTTCTTTGTGCCTTGATCCGGCGATATTGACGCAGCAGTTTGCGCCAATCTCCTCTGCCAGCTGCAGGGAGCGCACGCATTTTTCAAAAGCAGCATCTGCAGTCGCCTTATCGGGGCTCAGTGGATTGGACCAGGCACCAACCTCCGAAATCACTATATCCGCCTGTTTGGCCGCTTTTTCGTAGGATTTGATCGTCGATATGTCCGCGTCTAGTCCAACGGGACAGTAGGCAGCACGGCAACCAAGTTTTTGTAGGATTTGGACCCAGGCTTCCGGGCTGTCATATTTTTCGAACAGAGGCACTCCGATTCGAAGCCTTGAATTTGAAGCAAGTGTTGGAATCCCTGTCAGTGCACCCGCAGATGCCAACAGGGCTATTTTATGAAAATGTCTTCGGTTCATACTTTTGGTAGCTTTTAGGAGACATGGGCAGAAAGCTTAACGGGATTTGGGACAAAAAAAGAAAAAGGCCCGCGATTTTGGCGAGCCTTTTATTGAACTGAAAATTATTTCGTTCCCGCTATGACCCCATCTTTGATCATCCTATCCACGACCACTCTGGAGAAGGTCATTGCCGCGGATTCCAAATTGGATGGGTTGACGGTCTCTGACTGTGCAGACCAGACCATTGTCCCGGTTGAGAGGTCAAACAATTTGATTTCCACAAAGTAGGACTTGTCGGTGGCATAATAACCCGGCGTATAGGCCATTCCACCATAATATCCGTAGTATCCGCGGAAGCCATATCCCGCCATTGGGTACGCAGAACCTTGCACATACCTGGTTTCTGACGTTTGGTCTATAAGTCCCATGGTCATGATGGCATCACTGCTTCCTTTTTTGATGATTTCTTCGATATGCTCCGCGTTCTTTTGTTGAATGGCAGTACCGGGGCCGATTGCATCGACGCTGGCCGTACTTTTGACGCCTTTTTCCTTCAAAATGATCGCCATGTCTTCCTCAAAGGTTTTTCTGTTGATGAAATTGTCCGAAAGTCCTAGGATGAAAATATCCTTGAACGTCTTTGTGCCAAGTTCTGGGGACTTCCATGATCCGATGATTTTGGTGTTGGGGGCACAGGATACCATCAGAATAAAAATGACAATTGGAAAGGCTGCAAGTAGTCGAATTGGGGGTCTCATGGTTTTGGTTTTTTTTAACAGGTTAAATGAATGTTGAATTTACCAACATTCAGCTATTTTTGGTGAACGGGTACGTTCAAATTTTACATGCTACAAAAGATTCGGTTGATTTTTCTTGTATTTGTGTTTCAATGGATCGCTGTGGAGGCATCTGCACAAGAACGTGATACGCTTCATCTTCGCAACGGCCAAGTAATGATTGGCAGACTTTTGGCGATCACACTGGGCATCATCGAGTTTGACGATGCTGACTTGAATGTACAGAATGTCCGTTACCACAAAATCAAAACCATCAGTGCGGGTTCAAGGACCTTCCGTATTGAAACAATTGACAAAAACTTCTACTACGGTGTACTTAAGCCCTCTAATACTTACGGGGAAGTAATCATAGACAACTCTCTCGAAGAAAAAGCCTACCAGATTGCTGACATTTATGAGCTGAGGGTACTGGAAAACCGGTTTTTGAAAAAAATAAAGGGTACGATTTCCTTTGGATATTCCTATACCAAATCGAGTGATATTGGTAGAAGAAACATCGACGTGAACCTTAAATTCACGGAAAACAAGTTTAACGTTGCATTGACTGCATCATCAATATTCACCAATAACCAGGGGGACAAGACTCGGGACCGGGAAGGTATACTTCTTAACGGCTTCTATGATTTGGATGAAGTTTGGTTGACCGGTTTGTTGTTGAATTACCAGCGAAATATCGAGTTGGGTCTAGATCGAAGGTTCCAGCAGGGTTTGGGAATAGGTAGGCGGCTGCTTTTGAAAAACAACCTTCAGGGTGTTTTGGTGTCCGGCTTGGTAACGAATCAGGAGAGAGACCTGGAGGAAAATTCCAGCGGGAGCTTGTATGAATTTCCCGTTCAATTTTCAATGAATTATTTTCACTATTCTGCACCCAATATTCAGATTTCTTTTACCTCGGGCATGTATTTTGGCATCAATCAGGACGGAAGAAAACGTTTTGATGGTGAAACGAGGATTAACTGGGAAGTAATTTCCAACCTTAATCTTGGAATTCAATTTTACTCAAGCTTTGATAATGCATCCCTTGCAGGAAGCAGTAACAATTACGATTATGGTATCGTTTTCAACTTGGGATATAAGTTGAAGTAGGGATTTGCCGGGAATAAGGCAATGAAAACGATCCATGCAACAGCTGGAAGTGTGTCCTATACATTTGGTGGAAACAGGAAAGTGAATGCTTCGGATTTTAATACAGACGATTTATCAACATCAATAATTTGCTTAAATCACCATGATTAAAGAACATTTTAAAGGCTTTTCGCCTTTGGTAAACCCAGAGGAAGAGGAGTTTTTCGCAGGTCCGCAGACGCGTTGGAAGGAGTTTAAGTTTTTGGTCAAAGTGCTTTTGGAGTTTGTCCGAGGATTCCGGATGCTGCACTTTGTGGGTCCATGTGTTACGGTTTTTGGCTCAGCGCGTTTTGAGGAATCAGACAAGTTTTATCAATTGGCGGTAGACGTGGGAGAGAGGATCAGCAGAATGGGTTTTGCTGTCATGACCGGTGGTGGTCCCGGAATCATGGAAGCAGCCAACAGGGGAGCAAAAAATGTGGGGGGAAAATCAATCGGTTGTAATATCATCTTACCATTTGAGCAGCACCCCAATCCTTACCTGGACAAATGGATGAACTTCAAATACTTCTTCGTGCGCAAAGTTCTCCTATCCAAGTATAGTTATGCATTTGTGGTAATGCCGGGTGGATTTGGTACCTTGGATGAGTTTTTTGAAGCACTGACGCTTATCCAGACAAAGGTAATGAGGCGATTTCCGATCGTGCTGATGTGCAGCGATTTTCATGAGCACCTTTACGATTATATCCGTCACATGGCGGAATATGGCACCATCAACAAGTCGGATTTGGACTTGTTCCTATTGACTGATTCGGTCGAGGAAATGGAGACCCATATCAAAAAATACGCGATCGAAGGTTATGGTTTAAAGAGAAGGCATGAATTAAGACCTGCGGGCATCCTCGGAGAAAGGCGATGACCAGGCAACATGGAACCCGGTAGAATCTCCTTAGTGGGTTCTTTCATCTAAGTGCAAAAAAAACGCAGTCCACTTGGAACTGCGCTTTTTATTAACCTTTATAAACTAACTAACCTAAATTCTTTTGACTTATGGTTTGGAAATCTCCATGTTTACGGATTTTCCTTTGATAGTATTGTTTCGCATCACTTTGATTACGTGCTCTGCATCTTTGGAAGGGACGTCCACAAAGGAGAAGTTGTCAAAGATGTCGATTCCTCCGATGCTCTTTCCTGGGATACCGGTCTCACCTGCGATGGCCCCGACGATGTCGTTTGGTCGTACGCGGTCTTTCTTTCCGATATTGAGGAAAAGACGCTCCATACCCGGTTCACGCACGCCTTTGTCACGTGGTGCCCTGTCTGAAGAACGATCGCTTCTTTCAAACCTAGATCCTCTTTCGGACCTTTCACCTCTTTCAAATCTCTCTCCTCTTTCAGGTCTGTCACCTCTTTCGAATCTGCTACCTCTTTCGAATCTTCCACCACGTTCTCTTTCCCTGCCACGACCGAAATCCCTGTCACGGTCTCTCTCACGTCCACCTCTCTCACGTCCACCTCTGTCACGGTCCCTTCCGAGATCCAAGTCAAAGTTTTGTTCTTCCATTTCGTGGACTGCATCGGCCATTTGGATTTTGGCAAGACCAAGTACAACTTGTTCTAAGCTGAGGCCTTCTGCCAACATTTGTCCGATTGCCTCTTCATAGAAGCTATTGTCTTCTTCTTTGGCAAGTTGCTGATAAACCTCTTTAATCAAAGCTGCTTTTTTCAATTCTACCAAGTCAGCTACTGATGGCGGATCCATCCTATTGATGTTGGTCTTGATAAACCTTTCGAGATCCTTCAGCTTCTGCATGTCTCTTCTACCGGTCACGAAGCTAATGGCTGTTCCGGATTTGCCTGCGCGGCCTGTTCTACCGATCCTATGTACGTAGTTTTCTTCGTCCAAAGGCAAATCGTAGTTGAATACAGCCTCCACATCATTGACATCGATACCTCTAGCTGCTACGTCTGTGGCAACCAATACAGAAACATGACCTTTTCTGAATTTGCCCATCACTTTGGAGCGTTGCGCCTGGGAAAGGTCACCGTGCAGTGCTTCTGCCTGGATTCCCCTTGCCATCAATTCCTCGGTGACTTCGTCGGTGATTCTTTTGGTATTACAGAAAACCACGCTCAGGTTAAACTGATTGAGGTTCATCAATCTGGACATCAATTCCAGTTTCAAGGATGGTTTTACCTCGTAGTATACCTGAGAGATATTTTCTACTGTCAACTCTTTCTTCAATACCTTGACAATCTCGGGATCGTTTTGGTATTTTTTTGTCAAATCCAAAATTGGCTTGGGCATGGTCGCTGAGAAGAAGACGGTTTGTCTTTCCTCAGGACAATCGCTGAGAATGCTTTCGATGTCTTCCCTGAAGCCCATGTCCAACATCTCATCCGCCTCATCCAATACGATGATGCCAACGTGATCCAGTTTAAGCGTGCCACGATCCATGTGGTCCATGATACGACCTGGCGTACCGACAACAACCTGCACACCTTTTTTCAGATCCCGAATCTGCCTGTCCATAGAGTCACCACCGTAGATACAAGTGGATGAAAGACCCTTTTTGAACTTGGACAATTTGACGATTTCGCCTTCCACCTGCACAGCCAATTCCCTCGTAGGGCATAGGATGAGTGCTTGTGGCTTGTAAAGCGTCACATCGACTTGGTCGATGATCGGAATAGCAAATGCCGCTGTCTTTCCGGTACCAGTTTGTGCCTGGCCGATGACATCTTTGCCTTCCAACAACATTGGGATTGTTTGTGCTTGAATGGGTGAGGGATGGGTATAGCCCATATCCTCCACCGCCCTCAGGATTTCTTCCGAAACCCCAAGGTCTGAGAATAATAATTCTTTTTCCATGAAATGTTTCCTTACTTTTTCTCGCCATGCTCTCCTAGAATTATCCCGGTCATGCGACAGTAAGGAAACCCACGGCTCGAAAAATGTTTATGATTAATTCGGGTGCAAAGGTATGGTAAATAATTCTGATCGCCAAATCAATCTGGAATATTTTTAGAATAATATCAAAAAAATGAATGGATTTCTAATCAAATATTCTGAAAACCCTTGGTTTGTTTGCGGAATTACATATATTTTGTCGAAAGGCCATTCACCAATTCGATATAGGCGGAAGCAGCATCTTCTTTGGATTTTCCCTTCAAAGCAAGCCAAGAATTGTATTTCGCTGCCGCTACAAAGTCAAATCCACCTGGCCTTTCTTCGTTGTTGTCTCCTTCGGTAGCCTGCTTGTAAAGGCTGTACAATTTCAATAATTCCTCGTTACTTGGTTTGGAAGTAAATCTCTTGGTAAGGTCAAAGGCCTCTTGCAGTGTAATTGCTGTCATGTGTAAACTCGTTTTGATGTTTTTGGTTTCCAAATATAAATCCTTGACTCAAAAAAACCAGTGGAGTTGTTTTTTAGCTTAAATTCTTTTGGACTTTGGTAGGTCAAAAAAAGAAAACCCAAGCAGAAGGTATTGCTTGGGTTTTCGTTTTGAAAAAAGAAGAATGCCTAGCCTCTCTTATTCATTGAAACGTAGCCTCTTGTTTGGGCGCCAGTGTAGATTTGGCGGGGTCTTCCGATAGGCTCGCCGTTTTCGCGCATCTCTTTCCATTGTGCTATCCATCCTGGCAGACGGCCCATGGCAAATAATACCGTGAACATGTCGGTGGGTATTCCCAAAGCCCTGTAAATGATGCCGGAATAGAAATCAACGTTTGGATAGAGTTTTCTGTCGACAAAGTATTGGTCATTGAGCGCTGCGTACTCCAGCTCCTTGGCGATTTCCAAGACTGGATCATGGACACCCATTGCTTCCAATACGTCGTCCGCGGCTTTTTTGATGATTTTAGCACGTGGGTCAAAGTTTTTGTAAACCCTATGGCCGAATCCCATCAAACGGAAAGGATCGTCTTTATCCTTTGCTTTGTTGAGGAATTTTTTGGTATCGCCACCATCTGCTTTGATTGCTTCGAGCATCTCGATTACAGCTTGATTGGCGCCGCCGTGAAGTGGTCCCCAAAGCGCATTGATACCTGCTGAAATCGCCGCGTAAATGCTCGCTTGGGATGAACCAACCATCCGGACGGTTGATGTGGAGCAGTTCTGCTCATGGTCTGCGTGAAGGATGAGGAGCTTGTCCAAGGCTTTGGATACGACAGGATTGACTTCGTATTTTTCGGCAGGAAGTGCAAACATCATCTTGAGGAAGTTGGAACAATAGTCTAGGCTATTGTCTGGATAATTGACGGGGTGTCCCACTTCGTTTTTGTAAGCCCATGCGGCGAAGGTCGGCATTTTGGCCAAGAGCCTCACGATACTCAGGTTTACCGCATCCTCATTTCTAGTTGGATCCAACGAACCGGGGTAAAATGCCGTCAAGGAACAGATCAGAGAAGAAAGAACGCCCATAGGGTGGGAGTTGGACGGGAATCCATCAAGGATCTTTTTGATATCCTCATGCACCAAGGTATGGTATGTTATTTCCCTGGTGAACTTTTCGTATTGTTGTTGGGTAGGAAGCTCGCCATAAATCAGCAGGTAGGCTACTTCCAAAAATGTGGATTTTTCAGCGAGTTCTTCGATACCATAGCCACGATAACGAAGTATTCCTTCTTCTCCATCCAAAAAGGTGATTGAACTGGTGGTCGAACCGGTATTTTTGAAGCCTGGATCTATGGTGATTAGACCTGAGAGCCCCCTCAGTTTGGCAATGTCGATCGCCTTCTCATTCTCGGTTCCTTCGATCACTGGGAGTTCAAAATCTTTTCCCCCATAGGAAATTTTCACTGTTTCGGACATATATCTGTTTTTTTGTTTGAGCAGATTTTTGAATTAAAATGGTAAACTCTTAATAGCGGGCATAAGTTAGCAAAAACGAGTATTTTTTACATGTTCAATTATATTAGCCGTGCTTTTTAATGAATAAAGTTTCACAATTAGTGGGTGGTGGGCTATTTTCATGACCGCTAGATATGAATGCTGGGACTCGCAATCGTTTGGTCCTGTTTCTATATAAAAAGCCATGGACTGTTACGTTGTACAATATTCAATGCCTGAATATAAAAAAAGCCCCGAAGGGCAATTTTTTATTTGCAGAAATGTTCGAACACTTCCACCAGATGGTCACCGATCATTTTGGCGTTTCTTCCTTCGATATGGTGTCTTTCGATGAAGTGCACCAACTCACCATCTTTAAACAGCGCCATCGAAGGGGAAGAAGGAGGATAGGGCAGGTGAAGCTCTCTTACCTTGGCTACAGCGTCTCTGTCGTTGCCAGCAAATACTGTTGCCAAAACATCCGGCTTCGCATCACTTTGGTCAAGCGCATACCTCACGCCAGGCCTTGCCGCCCCTGCAGCGCATCCGCAAACGGAGTTAATGACGATGAAGGTCGTGCCTTTATGGTCTTTAAGGTGGTTCTCTACCTGTTCGGCGGTTCTGAATTCTTGAAAGCCAACGTTGGTCAATTCAGAGCGCATGGGAGCGATTAATTCCTCTGGGTACATAATTTTATTGCTTTTTAAGTTTATAGAAATCCTAATTCAAGTTTTGCGGCTTCTGACATCATGTCTTGGGAATAGGGAGGATCAAAAGTCAATTCCAATTCTACGTGGTTTATCCCCTGTATCTGCTGGATTTTGTTTTTGATCTCAGACGGTATGAATTCCGCAGACGGGCAATTGGGCGAAGTCAGGGTCATCAATATATAAACATTATTGACCGGATAAACGCTGATTTCATAGATCAAACCCAATTCATAAACGTCCACGGGAATCTCAGGATCATAGACCTGTTTGATGGCATTGATGACCTTCTGTTTCAGTTCCTGGGTCGAAATTTCCTTTATTTCCTGTGTTTCAGCCATGGTTTATGCATTTTGTTTGGCCTGAAAGGCCAAAGCGTAAAACTTCATTTGTTTGATCATCGAAGCCAATCCGTTTGAACGCTGGGAACCGATGATGTTTCCCATGCCGATTTTGTCAATAAAATATAAGTCGGCGCTGGATATTTCCATGGGTTTTCTTCCCGACAGCACCCGTACCAACAGACTGATTAGCCCCTTTGTAATATCCGTATTCGAATCTGCTTCAAAGATGACCCTACCGTCGACTTCGTGTGCTGTTAGCCAAACCTTCGATTGGCAACCCTTGATGATGTTTTCATCGACTCTTTCCGCTTCGGGAAATTCGGGTAGTCCGTCACCGAGTTCCATAATATAGTAGATCGTGGATTCCTTGTCGTCCCCCAAGATTTCAAACTCCGATATGATTTCGTCCTGGACTTCCTGAATGGTACTCATTTGTTTTTGATTTTGGCAATCCTTTCTACCGATTCGGCAAATTTTTCAACTTCTGATTTGGTATTGTAAACAGCAAATGAAGCCCGCACGGTTCCTTCAATGCCAAATCTTTGCATCAAAGGTTGGGTGCAGTGATGTCCCGTACGTACCGCAATTCCTTTGGCATCCAACATGACGCCAACATCGAATGGATGCATTCCGTTGATGTTGAAGGAAAGCACGCTTACCTTTTCTTTGGCGGTACCGACGGGAATAAACCCTTTGATTTTGGAAGTCAACTCCACAGCATATGCCAAAAGGCTATCCTCATGTGCCTTGATGAGCGGTTTGGTCAGCCCTGAGATGAAATTGAGTGCTTCTCCAAATGCTATTACATCCGCAATATTTGGAGTGCCTGCCTCAAATTTGAAGGGGATTTCATTGTACGTGGTTTTGGCAAAGGTTACCTCTTTGATCATTTCTCCGCCACCTTGGTAGGGAGGCATCTGCTCCAGGATTTCCCTTTTTCCATACAAAACACCCAAACCAGTCGGTCCATAAAGCTTATGGGCAGAAAACGCTAGGAAATCACAATCCAAGTCCTGCACGTCGATTTCCAGATGGCTCGTCGATTGGGCACCGTCCAAAAGCACTTTGGCACCAACGGCATGCGCCCGATTGATTATCGCTTTGACCGGGTTAATTGTGCCGAGAGAATTCGATGCGTGTACAATGCTCACGAGCTTCGCCTTCGGGCTCAGTAATTTCTCAAACTCTTCGAGGATTATCTCGCCGCTGTTCGAAATTGGAATTACCCTCAACACTGCTCCATTTGCTTCGCAAAGCATCTGCCAAGGAACAATATTGGAGTGGTGTTCCATGGTCGAGATGATGACCTCGTCACCTTTTTGGATAAACTTCCGTCCAAATGTACTCGCTACAAGGTTGATGCTCTCTGTGGTTCCTTTTGTGAAAATGATCTCTGCCTCTTCTTTGGCGTTGATAAAACTCCCGACCATAGTTCGGGTATTTTCATACTTTCTAGTCGCTCGGTCTGCCAAGGCATGTGCGCCTCTGTGAATGTTGGCATTGTCATGCGCGTAGTAAGAATTCAGAGCTTCCAAAACCTGTTTCGGTTTTTGGGTCGTGGCCGCATTATCGAGGTAAATCAAGGGTTTTCCATGCACTTCTTGGTGAAGCACAGGAAAATGCTCCCTGATCGATTCGATGGTAAATGGCATTGGTTTTTAAAAGTTGCTTCCTAATCTTTCTTGCACTAGCCCGTCTATATAGTTTCTGAATGACTCATCGTTGATATGTTCAAGCACTTCGCCGGCGAAGGCATAAAGCAAAAGTCCTTTTGCCTGCATCTTGTCAATCCCTCTCGCTTGGAGGTAGAAAAGTGCCTCTTCGTCCAGTTGTCCTGTTGTACAGCCATGCGAACACTTCACGTCATCGGCCCATATCTCCAATTGAGGCTTTGTATTCACGATGGCATCCTCTGAGAGCAAAATGTTGTTGTTTTGCTGGAATGCATTCGTTTTTTGGGCATCTTGACGTACAAATATCTTTCCGTTAAATACGCCCCTGGATTGGTCCGTCAATATTCCCTTGTACAATTCGTTCGATTCGGCATGCGGCTTTGTATGGTCCACATTGGTATGGTTGTCGACATGAGTCTTGCCGTTGAGCAAATAGAGTCCGTACATGTTTCCAACGCATCCGGAATCCTGCAAACGAAGGCTCAGATTGTTTCTCACCAAGTCACCCGAAAGTGATACGACCGTGGACGTAAACGTGGCATCTCGATGAATGTCGGTTTCAAAATTGCTCACTACGATAGCTTTAGAACCGTCATTTTGTAGCCGGCTGTAATGGACGTGTGAGTTTTGCCCAACTTTGATCTCAGTGACCGAGTTGCTGAAATAAACCGCTTCATCCAATGAGATCGAATGCTCAAGAAATGTAGCCTCCGCATTTTCGGCTACTTCGATCAATATTCTCGGGCTTATGATTTGTCCTTCGTTGGCCTGGTTGAAGAACAGAAATAGAATAGGCGAATCGACCTTCTTTCCTCTTGGAATCGAAATTTGGATTCCATCCTCAAAATAGATCGTGTTTAAGGCAATGAACGGATCTTTCTCCGCTTTGGCAATGCTTCCCAATGCTATTGCATTTGATTCGGACAGCATTTGCACACCGAAACCTGAATTCTCGAAAGCAGAGAGTTCCTTCGAGAAAATGCCATTGTTGAACACCAAATAGGATCCTTCAAATCCAGCCCAAAGGTGGTCTTTGATTGTGTCCTTGCTGACAGCAATTGGTTTTGCTGTAGAAAAGTCTGTGATGACCTGTTCAAGTTTTTTGCTGACGGAGGTGAATTTATATTCTTCGTCTTTCGCTGCCGGAAGGCCTTTTTCATTGACGATCTGCTTGGATTCTTCCCTCAGCGAGAGGAAAGAACCAAAAGAAGGCGCGTTTTCCAGGAACAAATCGGTGACTTTATTTTTGGTAACAGTTGTCATACAATAATATTGAATGGACTTGAATCAATGGGTTGATTAAACGGAAGCGGCATCTGCTTCTTCCTTGATCCAATCGTAGCCCTTTTCTTCCAATTCAAGAGCCAATTCTTTGGTTCCTGACTTCACGATGCGACCTTTGTACAAAACATGCACAAAGTCAGGCACGATGTAATCGAGCAACCGCTGATAGTGTGTTACCACGATGGTGGCATTATTTGGGGATTTCAGTTTGTTGACACCGTTGGACACGATCCTCAAAGCATCGATATCCAATCCTGAGTCCGTCTCGTCCAATATCGCCAATGTTGGTTCCAGCATGGCCATTTGGAAGATTTCGTTTCTCTTTTTCTCGCCGCCTGAAAAGCCTTCGTTTAGGGACCTGCTGAGTAACTTCTGATCAATTTCGACCAATTTCATTTTTTCCTTCATGACGGACAGGAATTTCACCGCATCGAGTGGTTCCAATCCTCTGTATTCACGGACTTGGTTTACCGCAGTCCTCAGGAAGTTGGTTGTGCTAACCCCTGGGATTTCAACAGGGTATTGAAAAGCCAAGAAAACCCCTTCTCTAGCACGGTCCTCCGGTGCCATTTCCAATAAATCTTTTCCCTTGAAAGTCACCTCTCCCTCGGTAACCTCATATTCCTCCCTGCCGGCAAGAACTGACGCGAGCGTAGATTTACCTGAGCCGTTTGGGCCCATGATGGCATGTACCTCGCCAGCTTTTACTTCCAGGTTGATACCTCTTAATATGGGAGCCCCGTCGATCGAGGCATGGAGATTATGTATGCTTAGCATTTCAATTAATTTTTCGGTTTTTCGATTGCACGTTTATTACCCAACTGATCCTTCCAAAGTCAACGCCAGCAGCTTTTGTGCTTCCACAGCAAATTCCATTGGAAGCTGATTGAGCACTTCTTTGGCATATCCATTTACGATCAAGGCCACAGCATCTTCTGTGCTGATACCCCTTTGGTTACAGTAAAAGATTTGATCCTCACCTATTTTGGAGGTGGTTGCTTCGTGTTCCACCTTGGCGGTTGGATTCTGGATATCGATGTAGGGGAAGGTATGTGCACCGCAGCGGTCACCCATGAGGAGTGAATCACATTGGGAGAAGTTGCGGGCGTTTGCAGCACGCTTCATTACTTGCACTTGACCTCGATATGAGTTTTGCGATTTACCTGCAGAAATCCCTTTTGAAACAATACGGCTGCGGGTATTTTTACCAATATGGATCATTTTGGTTCCCGTATCCGCCTGCTGATAGTTGTTTGTGACAGCCACGGAGTAGAATTCACCGACGGAGTAATCACCTTTTAATATACAGGAAGGATATTTCCATGTTACCGCAGAACCCGTTTCAACTTGGGTCCATGATATCTTGGAATGATCTCCGGCGCAGATGCCTCTCTTTGTCACAAAGTTGTAGATACCGCCTTTTCCTTCTTTGTCTCCAGGGTACCAGTTTTGGACCGTAGAGTACTTCACTTCGGCGTGGCTGGCCGCATAGATTTCGACAACCGCTGCATGCAGCTGGTTTTCATCCCTTTGCGGAGCAGTACACCCTTCAAGGTAGGATACATATGAACTTTCGTCGGCAATGATCAGCGTCCTTTCGAACTGCCCTGTATTTGCCGCGTTGATTCTGAAATAGGTAGAGAGCTCCATGGGGCATCTTACTCCCTTTGGAATATAGCAGAATGAACCGTCAGAAAATACTGCGGAATTCAGGGCTGCATAATAATTATCAGTCATCGGAACGACAGAGCCCAAGTATTTTTTGATCAAATCAGGATGCTCATGCACAGCCTCACTGAATGAACAGAAAATGATTCCGAGTTTGGAAAGTGTTTCTTTAAATGTAGTACCAACAGATACAGAGTCAAGAACCGCATCAACGGCAATTCCCTGCAAACGTTTTTGCTCATTCAGGTTGATGCCGAGCCTTTCGTAAATTTGAAGCAGTTCCGGGTCAACTTCATCCAAGCTCTTGGGTTTTTTGGTCTGTTTAGGCGCTGAATAATATTTCAATGCCTGGAAATCCACTTTGGGATAATGCACATTGGCCCACTCCGGCTCGGTCATGGTCAACCAGGTTCTAAATGCTTTCAACCTCCATTCCAAAAGCCATTCTGGTTCTTCCTTCTTGGCGGAAATCCAGCGAATAATATCTTCGTTTAGGCCAACGGGCGCTTCGTCTGTCTCCAGGTTTACCGACCAGCCATGCTCATACTCTTTAGAGGTCAATTCTTCTAAAATCTGATTGTCTTTGCTCATGAAGAGAGTTATTTAGACTAATTACATTTTGTGAGGCGAAGATAAAACATTTAAGCTTAAAATATTGTTCGAAGCCCCTCCAAAATTCCATGAAAAATCGATCAAATAGATCGTAAAATATTGTAATACAGTAAATTAAAAAAAAATAAAACCAAGGTTCTATTCCTTGGCTTTCTTAAATTAGTGTAAAAATCATATGGGTAAAATCCAAATAATTATATATTTAGATTTAATCTAAATAATTGAATTTACATGATTTGCTCATATTTTCGGGTGACGGACATCATCTATTTGTCAAAAAACTGGATGGGGCGGTTGATGCTTTCCTCCAAGACAATCAAAGTTTCTGTTCGATCGATACCGTCGACTTTTTGGATGTTGTCGAGCACAGTACGGAGGTGGTTGGTGTCTTTGCAAATTATCTTCGCGAAGATGCTGTAATTTCCAGTCGTATAATAGGCGTTGATGACTTCAGGAATTTGTTTCAACCGGTCGATTACCGCATCGTACAGCGAGCTTTTTTCAAGGTATATCCCCAGAAACGCCGAAATGTCATAACCGAGTTTTGAGAAGTCTATATTGAGTGTCGCACTCTTTACGATGCCCATGTCCTCCAGTTTACGCATCCTGACGTGGACAGTACCGGAGGATACATATACTTTCTTGGCTATTTCGGTGTAGGGTGTTTTCGCATCGTCATTGAGCAAAGAGATAATCTTCAAATCTACATTGTCAATATCTAAAATTTTGTCCATTTTTTTTGGGTTAAATTGAATCTATGTTAATCATCTTGCGGTCAAATTATGAAATAGTCAAAAAATAGCAAAATAAATTTTTCAATTTGTAAAATTGACCAAAATGAAGTTACTTTGGCGTTGGTCAATTGTTAAGATATTTTATTTGGCAAATAAGTAGATTGATCAAATATACATTTGAAAAAGGGGTAAATACCTGATTTCGAAGGTGCTTTCGAATGAAACTTTTAATCTCTAAAGTTATATTTGGGTTTATATTCTGAAAAGGGTCTTGCTAATGGCAAGACTTTTTTATTGCCTTTTTTAAAATTTCAAATGCAAAAATTTGCATGTAAAAATATTTTATATGTATATTTGAGCATCAAAACAAATCACCCTATGAAAAGCTACTCTTTCATCCTCATCTTGGTCTTCGGCTCAAACCTCGCATTTCACACTGCTTTTGCAAATTCAGCAGAAAAGGAAATATCATCTGAGAAAGGTTCAAAAACAGCAATGGTAAGTGAGAATCCAGCTATGATCACATTGAAGCCCTTTGTTTCTGAAGAAACGGCTTCTACGGAAAGTTCCGCCTATTTTTCTGATTACGCACAAGCGCACGATACGACATTCGCTCCTTGGGCATTTACTGAGGAAGCGGTTGAGATTCTCGATCATTATGTTCCTTTTATTTTCAGGACGAAGAAAAGTGCTTCAATAGAGGAGTTGAAGGTCGTCTTGAGTATCAACGAATTTGGTAAACTGACAGGATTCAGGATTTTGAACGAAGGTGCAGACAAAGGTCTTAAGGAGAGAATGGGCCATGTTTTGAGAAAGCTACCTGCCGCAGTTCCTGTTCCAGGTTTTCAGACATACGAGCCAATGGAGTTTCAATTGGTAATGGCATATTAAGGTTTAGATTTTGTGTTGTTTTAATCCCTTTTGCTCTCGCAAGAGGGATTTTTTTTGATCGGTTAGGAAGGTTTGGATAAGGGAGCATATTTTTATTCCGACCAAAAAAATCAACACCATGAGAAAAATATGCCTCTTCGCTTTATCGATTTTCTGTTTGATCGATATGGCGGCCTTTGCCCAAATGCAAAGCCTAGTTCCTGAAAAGGTATGGCCAGAACACGATAAGAAATCCAAACATTACACGATATCTGGTGAGCGCCACGGACAATCCTTCTACAAAAAGCAAACCTTTCCGGAGGTACAGTATGAGCCAGCTGAGACATTGACTTTTGATATCTACCATACGCCTGATGTAATGTACCATTGGTATAAGGTGTGGGCGGAGGAATATCCGGAAATTACCGAGCTCTATGAGGTTGCCAAATCCTACGAGGGTAGGCCGATTTTGCAGATGACCATCACCAATAAGAAAACCGGAAAACATACTGACAAGCCGGCTGCTTACTTCGAAGGAGGGCGCCACGGAGGGGAAGTTACGAGTAGTGAATCCGTGCTATGGCTGACAAAGCATCTATTGGAAAATTATGGCAAGGATCCAAAAATTACCCAGCTAATCGATACCAAAACAATTTATGTCCGTCCCCAAAACAATCCCGACGGTACCAACATGTACCTTTTTTCTGAACAAAGAAACAGAAGTACGGTCAGGCCTCATGACACGGATCGGGACGGCTTGTTGGACGAGGACCCAGAAGAAGATCTGGACGGAGATGGTGTAATCTATCAAATGCGAAAATTGGCGGTATCGGCCGAGGAAAAAGAAAAAGCGAATTATGTGGTTGATCAGAAAGACCCACAAGGACGCCTGCTGAAGCGTGTTTTTGATGGCAAGGGAGAATACATCATGTATACCGAAGGAATCGACAATGATGGCGACGGGCGATTCAACGAAGACGGAATCGGCGGGCTGGATTTGCATAGAAACTACCCAGAAAACTGGCGTCCGGATACAGGCGAAGATGCCACAGGTCGCGGCTATACGCAATTTGGTGCGGGAGAATATCCGCTCAGCGAAATCGAAACGCGCTCTACGTTTCTGTGGCTAATTTCCCATCCGAATATTTCCGTGGTCAATTCCTTGGATACCAGGGTTCCCATGCACCTTAGGCCGCCTTCGACTTCTTCGAGTGCTGAGTCCATGTTTCCAAAGGACCGTGCTATCTATGAATATTATGACAAATTGGGTATGAGCATCACGGGCTATCCTTGGGCCGGAGATGTGTATGAGACTTATAGCACCCGTGGCAAGATAAACCGACTAACCGGTGATCCTTTGAAGCCAAATCCACTTTTTGGCCATGGACCTGATTTTGGATACTTCTACTATGGCGCGGTTTGGTATGGCGATGAGCTTTGGAACAACGGCGCTATGAAGGATTACGACGGTGACGGCGAACGGGATGACTATGATGCACTTCGTTGGGATGACGAAGAAAACGGTTCAAAAGGATTCAAGAAATGGACAAAGTTCAACCATCCACAGTTGGGCGAAGTGGAGATCGGTGGATTTCACCCCAAGTTTTTTGGTCAAAATGGCCCTCCTTGGAATCTGGAAACATGGATCAGCAAGCAATCGCTGTTCAACCTCGCGATGGCAATGGACCTGCCGCAAATCGAAATCAAGGACGTAAAAGTGGCTAAGGTAAAAGGAAACTATGAAGTTACAGTCTCTTGGACAAATTCAGGAAAGCTTCCAGTCGCATTGGATCAGGCAAAACGAGTGAAAATAGTTCAAGAAGACCGTCTTTCGCTGGAATTTGACAAAGAGTTGACAAAGGGATACGAGGACGCAAAAGTCCAAATCGTCACCCCGCAACTTCATGATAAGACGATTTATGCTGGTTATACCGAAGCAGGAGAAACCAAGTCGGCGAAGTTTGTCGTGAAGGTCAATCAATCAGAACCTGTCAAGGCTAAAGTGAAATTGATGTCCACAAGAGGTGGCTACGTAGAAAGGGAGATTACTTTGGGGAATTAAATTCCAAAATATCATTACAATTCACCGGGGTCTTTTACGTCTTGTCATGTGACGCGCAAAAGGCTCCGGTGATTTTTTTAGATAATGTTCCTTCCATTGAAATAATATTTGGTCAGGGCCTTCCTGACCTTTTCTATTTTCAAAGCTTGAAAATCCTTTTGAGATGATGAAAAATATTCGCTTACAATGCGTGCTTGCTCTTTGGATGATTTCGCTTCTGCCAGCTTTGGCACAGGAGAAAAGATCGTTGACACACGCTGATTATGACCGATGGGAGACCATATCCTCTGACCGAATGACCAAAGATGGCAAATGGATTGGCTATGAAGTCAACCCGCAGGATGGTGATGGAAGATTGGAAATCGTGGCGACTGCCAACTCCCAAAACAGGTTTGTGATTCCCAGGGCCAACAGACTTGGGTTTTCCCACAACGGACAGTATGCCGTCGGAAGGATTGTTGCCCAAAAAGATTCCGTCAGATACCTCAAATTGAAAAAAACAAAGCCAGATGATATGCCCAAGGACAGCCTATTTGTCCTTGATTTGGCGAGTGGGGCAATGGAGAAATTTGGCCGTGTAAAATCCTTTTCGATGCCGGTGAAGGAAGGCAATTGGCTGGCGATCCAGTTTGAAAAAGAATTGCCTGAAAAACCCAAAAAGAAAGATCCAGCCGATACCACGCAAATCAATAACGTGAAGGAGAAGCCGAAAAAAACGGACGGAACAAAGCTGTTGGTCAAAAGCTTGGCTCAGGCGACAAGCTATGAGTTTGGAAGGGTTAAGTCCTTTGGATTCAATGAAACGGGCACTTTTCTGTATTATACTTTGGCTGAAGAAGACACCTTGAAAAACACGGGATTGTTTATTTTGGATCTCAGTACGGGAATCTCCAAGCCAATTGATGAGCGGAAAACGGAGTACCTCGGAGTTGCTTTTTCTCCTAAAGACAAATACGTTTCCTTCCTGACTACAGAAGATTCTGCTAAGGCCAAAAAGCCCTATTATGACCTCTACTTGTATGAAATCGCCAAGGCAAACAATCAAAAAATCGCCGGGAAATCGACCCCCGGGGTAAATGGCATGGTGAGTAAAAATGGAAATCTTTCCTTTTCCGATGATGAGACCAAGCTTTTCTTCGGCACTGCACCGGATTATGTAAGCTTTGCCTACGAAGACGATACGACCATTTTGGAGGAAGAAAGGGTAAAACTGGACATTTGGGGTTGGCAGGATGACGAAATCCAACCCATGCAACTCAAGAACCGGAGCCGGACGCAAAACAAGTCGTATTTGGCAGCCTATCAGATAAAAAGCAAAAAAGTGGTACCCTTGGCCGATGAGTCGGTTGCCGATGTCTCACTGGACCGAAAATCAAAGTTTGACTACGCATTGGGATTTGACAGTAGGCCATACAGAAGAAATTACAGTTGGGATATCCAAGTTGGCCGCGACCTATATCTCATCGATTTGGCGACTGGAGCCAAAACATTGGTGAAGAAAGATGTTCCAGGGTCGCCGCAACTTTCCCCGGCTGGGAAATATATCTATTGGTACGATAGCCGAGATTCCGCTTGGGTGTCCTATGAAATCAAAAAAGGAGCTTTTGCCAATCTGACCAAATCAATTCCAAGCGCATTTTATGACGAGTTACATGATTCGCCCTCATTGCCATCCTCTTATGGGGCCGCAGGATGGTTGAAGGACGATGCTGGATTTCTGGTTTACGACCGATTTGATATTTGGAAAATTGACCCGACCGGGAAAAAGCAGCCTGTCAATATCACCCAATCCCAAGGAAAAGGAACGGGCGTGATCTTCAGAAGGGAAAGATTGGATTTGTTGGAAGAAGGGATCGACCCAGCCAAGCCTTTGATATTGGAGGCCTTCGACGAAAAGACGAAGAAGAGCGGGTTTTTTATTGGTGATTTCGAAGGAAAGACCGCACCACAGGAGGTAATCTTCACAGACCACCGTTACCTAGGACTGCAAAAGGCTGAAAATGCAGATGTTTTATCGGTCCGTCGCTCTACCTACTTGGAGTTTCCTGACGTGTATGTCACGGACATTTTCATGAAAAATTTCACGAAAATTTCATCTGCCAATCCACAACAGGCACAAGTGAAATGGGGTTCGGTAGAATTGGTCGAGTACCTGGCCAACGACGGCACACCACTCCAAGGGTTACTTTTCAAGCCCGAGAATTTCGACGCCGCCAAAAAGTACCCGATGTTGGTTTATTTCTATGAGCGGAACTCTGACGGACTCCATTCCTACCGTGCGCCTGCGCCCAGTGCCTCCACGATTAATATTCCTTATTTTGTCAGCAACGGATATTTGGTGTTTGTACCGGATATCAAGTACGACCTTGGACTTCCAGGGCCTTCGGCTTACAATTGTATCATTCCCGGCGTGCAGTCCTTGGTGGCTAGGGGCTTTGTAGATGCCTCCAATATGGCCATCCAAGGTCAAAGTTGGGGTGGATACCAAGTCGCCTACCTGATCACCCAAACCAATATGTTCAAGGCGGCCGGCGCAGGCGCACCGGTGGTCAACATGACCTCCGCTTATGGGGGAATCAGATGGGGTACTGGTATGAGCCGTATGTTTCAGTATGAGCAGGCGCAATCACGAATAGGAGGCACCCTATGGGAAAAACCGCTCTACTACCTTGAAAACTCTCCTTTGTTCTTTATGGATCGTGTAAACACCCCTGTTCTCATTATGCACAACGACGAAGATGGGGCAGTGCCATGGTATCAAGGAATCGAGATGTTTATGGCACTCAAGCGTCTCAATAAGCCAGCTTGGCTACTCCAATACAATGGAGAAGATCACAATTTGGTCCAGAGAAAAAACCGCAAGGATTTGTCTATCCGGCTTGCGCAATTTTTCGACCACTACCTGAAAGGGGCTCCTGCGCCGCTTTGGATGACAGAGGGGTTGCCAGCGGTGGAAAAAGGAAGGACATTAAAATATGAACTTTCAGATCGATAAACAAAGAAGCCCGGATTCACCCGGGCTTCTTTGTTTTTCTTTTTTGAGAATTATCTTCCAATGTAACGCTTTACCATAAACTGGAAATTTGCAAGCAGATCGGGCTTAAAAAGCTTGTTCTGCATTTCGTTTCCGTCGATGGTGGAGTTTGTTAGCATGTTTGCCTGAAACTCAAGGGCAAAATCCCATTCGTATTCCAAATTGGAGGAAATACCAAATCGAAAAGGAATGTATGGCATTGAGCTAGTCTGGTTGGAACGCTCGACCCGTCCGCTGACGAAAACTCCGTCCTGGATTTGTCCATCCCGTAGCACCCGCTGTGCTCGTTCCGAAAAGAGGTATCCGAGACCAAGTCCCACATATAGGTTAACGGCTTCTCCAGCCCTGCCAGATTGGTTGGGATTGATTATAAAAAGTGGCACGGCATCGAATTGGTAGCTCATTCCCTTAAAGTAGTATGCCTGTCCATTGTCACCCCATTCGATGATGATGGGTGAATTCAAAGGGCGAAACTCGCCGCTTTCAATAACCTGCCCGCCGAAAGACGCACGAAGGTCAAATCTATCCGACAACTGTTTGGTGTAGGCAGCAGAAAAAGCTGGTTTCATCTTGAATTTCAAGAATTTATATAAACCGGCATTGTCGCCGTAAATCATCCCCCAGCCATATCCGACGGATATGTTATCTCTTGATTGGGCTAAGCTGGAAAATGATAAAAGTAATGCTGCAAGCAGGGTGATTGTTGACTTTGGCATACTTAACCATTTAATATCGGGACGAATATACATGTTTTGTAAAGTATTATCCAAGTGATTGGAATTTATGGGGTTTGCCTCAGCGGGAATTTTTACGGAAATGCGGTTATGTTCCGTTCTTGGCTAAAGGCCTAATTGGTCCAAAATTATCTCTGTTCAGGTACATCAAGTTTTGAATTGATCCAAATACCGTTTCAGCATGGAAATCAACTCATTGTATTTTCAATACGAACTTCGCCAAGGGGGCCATTTTTGCTTTGTTCAGCGTCATTATTGTATCCGCGACACTGTAGTTGTCTGTTTGCTTCAGCACATCATAAAATGCCTGCTCTGTCTCCATATCGGGGCAAGCCATCATGGTGCCCGCGATATTCCCAAATGTGATTTGGTTTTGGCCCTTCAATTCGTATCCGCCAGAAAAACCATTGCAGGTTGAATTTCCTGATGCGGAAGAAGTTTCCATGTCAAATTGGATGAATCCTTCTCGGCTGCCTTCTTTTTGGACCACGGGTTTGCCGCGCAATTCGACCAAAACCCATTTTTTTCCTTCAATTCTAGGGTCGGTAGGATTCTTAATCAATTTGTAGTTGTCAGCCAGATCTCCCGTGATGCGGTTTCCCTCTTTGTCCAAGTGAAACAATACATTTTCTCCAACCTGATACATTTGGGTTTCGCCGTTTTCTCCAGTCAGTCTGATTTTGGAACCACTGGTGTCCCAAGTGAGATTTCCTTGGTCAAAGAATGCATTTGGATCTTTTCCGAGATACTTGAGACTGCGCAGGAACGTCCCGTCAGACTTTAATGTGATTCGGGTTTCAATGCCTTCACAATCGGCACAGGGAACCACGCCCTGGTATACGCCGTTCCAATCCAAGCTGTTTTGGCTGTTGTGCGTATCAGGAATCGTGCTTGCCGCGATTGCTGTTGTTTCGGCCACGTCGGATGTTTTTTCTGATTTACAAGCGAAAAATGCCAAACTAATCATTGGAGCTGCGAGAAGTTTCAATTTGTTTTTCATATCAATTCGATTCATGTGTGACTGATTTTAAGACTATAAATTAACGGAGCAGGGATGAAAATGTCTAAAACAATCCCGATATATTTCCATCCGCATCGATATCGATATTTTCGGCGGCGGGCTTTGAAGGCAGCCCAGGCATCCTCATGATCGTACCTGCAATGGGAATGATGAATCCTGCGCCGGCAGCAATGTCAAACTCCCTGATCTTGACCGTAAAGCCGGAGGGACGGTTGATCAGCACCGGGTCATCAGAAAGCGAATACTGTGTTTTGGCGATGCAAACCGGAAGCTTGTCCAGTCCGATTTTGTTGAACAACTTGATCTGTTGTTTGGCTTTGACCGAGTACTCCACCTCTGCTGCACCGTAGATCTTCCGGGCGATTGTTTCAATCTTCTGCTCGATCGGCCAGTTGAAATCGTAGAGCGGGGTGAAGTGGCTTTTTCCTGTATCCACTGCCTGCTTGACGGCTTTTGCCAGTTCAATGGCTCCTTCGCCGCCCTTTTCCCATGCTTCGCAAACAGCTACCTCAACACCGAGCTTTTTGCAGCAATCCGTGACAACTGTGATTTCATCTTCACTGTCGGTCGAAAACTTATTTATCGCCACGATCGGCACAAGCATAAAATGTCGAATGTTTTCGATGTGTTTCTCCAAATTGGGCAATCCGTCGGCGACTGCTTTGGGATTCGGCTCCTTCAAATTCGCTGAAGCGATACCCGCATGGCTTTTGAGCGCCCTAATCGTTGCGACAAGCACGACGGCATCTGGTTTCAGTCCGCCGTATTGGCACTTGAGGTCGAGAAACTTCTCCCCACCCAAATCCGAAGCAAAACCAGCCTCCGTCACCGCATAATCCGCCAATGATAGACCCATTTTGGTCGCAATGATGGAATTGGATCCTTGGGCGATATTGGCAAAGGGGCCACCATGGATGATGGCCGGATTTCCCTCGATCGTTTGGACGAGATTGGGCATGATGGCATGCTTCATCAGCGCGGTCATGGCACCGTTTGCTTTGAGTTGATGCGCCCTTACGGGTTCATCCTGAAAGGTATATCCGACAATGATGTTGCCGAGTTTTTCTTTCAGATCCATCAAGTCTTTGGAAAGACAGAGCGCGGCCATCACCTCCGAAGCCGCCGTGATATCGAATCCGGATTCCCTCACCACGCCCTGTGCCGGTCCGCCAAGGCCAATCACAATGTCCCGGAGTGCCCGCTCGTTCATGTCCATTACCCGCTTCCAGGTGATTTTCCTCGGATCAATGTTGAGGGTGTTTTTTTGGCTGTGAATGTGGTTGTCGAGCAGCGCTGCGAGCAAGTTGTGGGCCTTTTCGATGGCGGCAAAATCCCCCGTGAAGTGCAGGTTGATATATTCCATGGGAAGCACCTGCGCATAGCCACCACCGGCTGCACCGCCTTTCATCCCAAAAACCGGTCCCAATGATGGTTCACGGATCACAACGGCGGCATTGATCCCGATTTTATTCAGGCCCTCCGTGAGGCCGATGCTCGCTGTGGTCTTGCCTTCTCCCGCCGTGGTCGGCGTGATGGCGGTCACGAGGATCAGTTTCTTCCCTTTCATCTTGGATTCATCGATCAACTTGAGCGGCAGCTTGGCGACATACTTTCCGTAGGGTCTGATGTCCTCCTCGGAGACGCCAAGTTTTGCGGCGATTTCCTGTATGGGCCTCATCTTGGAGGCTTTGGCGATTTCAAGATCTGAAAGGTTCATGGTGTATTTGGATTTGATGGCTGAAGTCCGGTTTTTTCTAGCCCAAAAGACGGCATTTCAGGGACAACTATTCATGACAAAAGTCAGTCGGGATATTGATTCGGGTGGTGGTAGTTGGGACTATTTGAGGGGATTACCATATCGGTAGCTATTGGTGCCACCAAACTGTCACAGAGAGTCATTTCAACACCTGTTTCAGGTGAATCCAATTATCGTAACAAAAAATACTGTAATAAATATTACAATAATTTGAGATATCAAGTAATCCACCTATATGATTCCGTAATTCTTCGTACGCGGTTAAAAACAAAAAAAGCTTGGACAGACACTGCCCAAGCTTTTTTGGTAGACGAATAGTTGGTTTATTTTTCGATAAACGTCTTGAAATCATCGATTTGGATCGCCTCGATTACGCTCTTTTTCACCAGGTTGTCGATGGTTTTTGCGTACTTGGAGCCGATGCTATCAAAGGCCGTTTTGGCTTTGCCAAGGTCTGCCGCCAAGTCCGTTTTGCTTTCGACCTGTGCCGGGGATGGTGCCTCGTAGTTAGAAACCACGATGCCATAGAGCTTGGAGATTTTCTCGCGCAACTGCGGTTCGGCCGTGCCGACATAGTTGTCTCCGGTCGTGATGACCAAGGTTTCCTTCAGCTTGTTGAGCTCGCCGATCAGCGCGTTCATGGACTTGGCCGATTTAGGATCAGCTGCTTTGGCTTTTTCAGCCTGTTCAAGTTGAAGGTCCAACTTGTACACGAGATAAGCCAAGTCCTGCGAGAGGTCAAACAGTTGCTTTGTCAGTTCCTCCTGCGCTTTGCGGTCGGCAAGGCTGATTTCAGATCTTGGGTCATAGATCACCTCGATCTTGTGGCTGAATTCTTCCTTGCCTTTTTTCATCACCACCTGATAAGTCCCGGCTGGCACCCTCGGCGCACTGAATCCATCAAAGGAGAAGGTCTTGCCTTTGGCGATTTTGGGTGCTTTGGATCGGAAGTTCCAGTTGACCACATTGATGCCCTTTTGTTTTCCGGGATCCAAGCTAGAGATTTTGTTTCCCTGCAAGTCTTGAACCTCCAAGGTCATCGCGCCAAAGGTGTGGCGTTTTTTCAGGTAATAGATGATCCTGCCGGACCTATCGGGATTTGGACCGACAAATGCCGTCTCTCCGCTTGATCCGCCAAAGTTGCTTTCCTCCCACATAGGCATGGGTTCGGATTTGAGGAAATGGACTTCTTTTGCGAGCATTTCTTGGTTGATCTGACGCAGCGGGCTGATGTCATCGATGATGATGATGCCGCGGCCATGGGTCGCCAGGACAAGGTCGTTTGTCTTCGGATGCATGGCAATGTAATGCACCGGTACCGAAGGCATATTGTTGGTGAATTTGGACCAGTTAGCGCCGCCATCGATACTGATGAAAAGGCCCGCTTCCGTTCCGAGGTAGAGGATGTTTTCATTTTTCAGGTCCTCCAGGATATGCCTTGCAAATCCGACGATATCCGGTGTCACGACCGACTTCCATGTCTTCCCAAAATCCGTCGTTTTGTAAGCGTATGGCTTGTAATCACCGCTTGTGTGCCCATCAAAGACCGCATAGGCAGTTCCTTTTGAGAAGTTGCTGGCTTGGACGTGGTAGGCCCAGGTGTTTTTTGGTAGGCCGGGAATATTGCCGACTACGTTGGTCCAGGTTTTTCCACCATCTTGGGTTACTTGGACGTTTCCGTCGTCAGTGCCTACCCAGATGATTTTCTCGTCAATGGGAGACTCGGAAATCGAGAAAATGGTCGTGTGGTTTTCAGCACCTGAATTATCTGTGGAGATGCCGCCGGATTCAGATTGGTTTTGTTTGGCGGGATCGTTGGTAGTCAGGTCGGGAGAGATCTTTTGCCAGTTTGCACCCATATCATTTGAAACCAGCAAAAACTGGCTTCCAATGAAGATACGATCCGGATTGTGTGTCGAAATCTGAATCGGGGTATTCCAATTGAAGCGGTATTTAGGTTCTCCTTTGGCAGGTGTCGGTTTGATATTTCTGATTTGGTTGTTGACCACGTCAAACCTCCATACGCCTTCAGCGCCCTGCATTTCGGAGTAGGTGATCTTTTTGGTAGGATGCCTGTACACCCTGAACCCGTCACCCATACCTACCGGAGTCCAATCGCGCGCTTCGACTCCACCGGGGCTGGCTGATGGCCCAAACCAGGATCCGTTGTCCTGAAGTCCACCATAGACATTGTAAGGTTCGTCGTTGTCGACGCTGACATGGTAGAATTGTGAAACGGGAATGCTTTCCACGATTTCCATGGTTGTGCCACCGTCCCAAGTTCTGTACACGCCACCGTCAGTAGCCGCAAAAAAGCGGTTGGGATCGTTGATATCAAACCATATATCGTGGATGTCGGAGTGCATGAAACCAAGATTTCGGAAGGTTTTTCCGCCATCCCGCGATATAGAGCCCGAAAGACCTGCTTTCACAACTACTTCTGGGTTTTTCGGATCCACGACAATCCTCGAGAAATAGAATGGCCTCACGGTGAGTTCAAAATCACCGTTGGAAAATACCCAAGTCGCGCCGCCATCCTCGGATTTGTAGAGTCCTTTGTTTTCCTTGGATTCCACCACGGCATAAACAACGTTGGTTTTCGAAGGTGCAACCGCCACTGCGATACGCCCTAATTCACCGCTTGGGAAGCCATTATGGATTTTGTTCCAGGTTTTTCCACCGTCTGTTGTTTTATAAAGAGCGGAATTGAGACCCCCTGAGCTAAAGGACCAAGCAGTCCTTCGAAATTCCCAAAATGCAGCATACAATACATCGGGATTGCTTGGGTCCATGATAATGTCAGAACAGCCCACGTTTGGCATTCCCGCCAGGACTTTGGTCCAAGTTGCGCCGCCGTCGGTCGTCTTGTATACCCCGCGCTCGTCGCTGTCGGCCCACAATGCTCCCAATACTCCCACATACATTTCCTTGGAGTTCTTAGGATTGATGGCTATCCCGCTGATACGGTCGGAGTTTTCAAAGCCAACTTTGTTCCACGAAGTTCCGCCGTCCACCGATTTGTACAAACCATCACCTGCGGAAACGGAGTTTCGCACCCAAGTTTCTCCCGTTCCGACCCAGATCGTGTTGTCGGGATCGTTGGGGTCGAGTTCAACGGCACCGATTGACTGATTGTATTTGTCAAAAATGGGTTTGAAGGATGCACCCCCGTTTACTGACTTCCAAAGGCCTCCGCCTGCAGTTCCGGCATAGATGACTTTCCCGTCGCTTGGGTGTCCTGTCAGGTCAGTGATGCGGCCGCTCATTACGGCTGGACCGATTTGTCTGGCGGAAAGGGAACCGAAGAGTTCGTCGCCTTTCAGCGTGACAATATCCTGTCCCGTAGAGAAAAAGCTGATCTGCAACAGGCCCAGCAACAGGCCTGCGATTCTCGATGTTCGCTTCATATGTTAGGGTTTTTTTAGTCTTTGAATTTGAAAGCAGCTTCGTCAACGCTTGGATTCAAGATCACTTTTGTGATATTGATTGCTTGGCTTTGGGGAGTTCCCTTCGCCTTCTCCGTAATGGAAAATGCGAAATACAAGCCATCGACTTCCTGGTAGTCACTGAACATGGTTTGGCTGGTAACACCCTTGGCAGGGCCATACTTCACTTCTTGTTCGACCATGATGGGCACGAAGTTTTCTGTATCAAAAAAGTAAAACACGAGGTTTTCCACTTCTTTGCCATCTACCATAAGTGGTTTTTTGGTCAGTTTTACCTTAAAGGTCTCGGTGCCGTCCACGGTTTCTTTTCCTATGAGCTCGGCTTTGAAGCCTTTCTCTTTATAGTTCAAAAATGGGTCTGGAAAATCACCGAGGTTACGCTTCATGTTTTCTGTGGTTTCACTGTCACTTTTTTCGGGCTTCATGGTCATGAAATTGATTCCCCAAGCTTCGTTACCGTCGAAAGCCTGCTGCGTAATCTCCTGTCCTTGGAGGGAGAATTTCATGTACATCTTACCTTCTTTGGTTTGCACCATTTCGATGGGGAGGTCCATACCCTGTACGGCCACTTTGCCTTCCATCTTGACGCTGCTGAGTTTCGCCCAATTGGCGGCGCCTCCGGTGTTTTCCAAGTAATTGTTGATGATTTCATCTACCGTCTGGGCATTTACGCCAAAGACAAACATTACGAATCCAAGAATAAACAATGTCTTTTTCATAGCTGATAAGTTTTTATTAAATATCCCTAAAGGTATTTAAAAATTGTTGGCTTGTTTGGTCAAATAAGGAATTTTGAGTTTGAAAGCAGATTTTGTCCGTTTGTAGTTGCCCAGCTAAGGATGTTCGCAGTATTTCCAGGAGGAAGAGGCGAGCTAGCAATATGACTTCTCGTCGAAGAAAAATATCCTATTCAATAGGTGATAAAATGACTGATCGGGATCTCGGGACCCGAAAACATGGTGTGATTGCCGTGTATGTTGGCCTGGTGTTTGTAAATGGAAGAGAGGCGCGGAGCCTTTGGATTTTCATCCAATGCTTTATATTTGCCACACGATTATTTAAACAAAACCTTAGTAGAAATGAAAAAATTCTTATTGGTGCCGTTTGTTTTTGCGGCAATGTTGTTTTGGAATACTGTTAGTGCGCAGGAAGTTGGTTTGAGGTTTGGGGACGTATTAGGCAATAACGTTGCGATTGACGGGGTTTTTGGTCTCGGTCAGTTCAGCAGGATCCACGCCGATGTTTCTTTTGGAGACAGGGGAGTAGGTATTGAAGCCCTTTGGAACCCTTTATATCGACCACTTGGTGACGAAGCCTTGCATTGGTACGTAGGTGTAGGTCCCTCTTTATTGTTGGGTGATCCGTTCATTCTTGGCGTCAGCGGTGAAATCGGTTTGGAATACAAGTTCAATTCCGTTCCGATCGTGCTGGGTTTGGACTGGAGGCCAAGGGTAGACATCATCGAAAATACCGACTTCAATGCTGGAGGATTTGGCTTTAACGTCCGTTACGTCTTTGGCTCAAATTGAGCAGTTCCCAAAACATAGAAACAAAAATCCCCAGCTGGTTAGAAGCTGGGGATTTTTTTATAACATCTTTTTCTGGATTCTTTTTCTGAGGTCTTCTGACGCGGGCAATAACGGAAGTCTGACCATATCGCTGCAGAGCCCCATCAGATTCAGCAGCGCCTTCACACCTACTGGATTGGCTTCTTCGTACATCAGCGGATTGATGTCGAGGATCTTGGAAGCGGCTGCTTCGGCTTCATCCAAGGGTGCATGGCTGATGGTCTTGAATAGCGCAGGGAAGGCATTTGCCAAGACAGAAATCACCCCCGCGCCGCCCATCACCCGCATCGCAGGCGTGAGGATATCGTCGCCTGAAATCAACAAAAACCCTTCGGGCATCTTGGACGAGATGCGCATACATTGTGACATGTCGCTGCTCGCTTCCTTCATCCCAATGATATTGGGGTGTTCGGAGAGTGCAATCGTCGTCTGCCAAGTCATATTGCTCATGGTTCGCCCCGGTACATTGTAGAGAATCACCGGGACTGGACTATGGTCTGCAATCTTTTGGTAGTGTGCAATGATGCCTGCTTGGGATGGTTTGTTGTAATAAGGACTGACCGATAGGATTGCGGTCACCTTTGAAAGATCTGTCGCCGCAATCTCATCCAAGATGCCTTGGGTATTGTTGCCGCCGATACCGTAGACGATGGGAAGCCTGCCATGATTGTATTCCAATGCTGCCTTGAGAACCTGTTTTTTCTCTTCTTTGGTCAGTGTGGCGCTTTCGCCCGTCGTACCGGCAACAACCAAGTAATCAACTCCTCCCTCCGTCACGTGGTCGATAAGCCTTTTGAAAGCAGGGAAATCGATCTGTCCATTTTGGTCAAAAGGTGTAATCAGCGCGACGCCTGTTCCGTGTAATTTCAGCATGTGGTTTTTATTTTTCCGAAGTACTTTAACAATTTTTCCAAGTTGGCCCGCAAGTCTTCGCCTTCTTTCTTGATCATCAAATCGAGGTAGGGGCTGTTTTCCTCCGAAAGGAAACCCATTTTGAAGCCGCTTGGGTTAAGGAGCAGCAAATAACGCAAATAGGCATTCAGGTTTAAAGACGGAACCAAAATAAAATCCAATTTTTCCTCCAACAGCGAATTGAAATAGTCGGATGGTAGGCCCCACAATGAGAATTGCTGTGGAGAAATTGACTCCACGGTATCATGGCGGTCCGCAAAATATCCTCCTTCAATCCGAATCTGAAATCCCCATTTGTCACGGATAAGTTTCTTTGCTTCCTCAAACTCCTCTTGGGTGGCTGCAAAAATCCCAGCTGTTTTTGGTTTTTTGGGCATGCCGATTTCACGCTCCTGTAAATTCGAGAGCGCTTTTTTGAGTTGGAAGTCGATAAGCTTGTCCTTGATCCAATTCATGCCTATCCGTTCACGATTTTTAGAAATTCCTCCTCGGAAATCATTTTGATACCCAGTTTTTCAGCTTTTTCTTTTTTGCTCGGACCCATTTCCTCGCCCTCGATGATGAAATCCAAGGATTTGGAAACCGAACCCACGTAGGTTCCGCCATGAGACTCCACAAAATCGATGATCTCGTCCCGCTTGAAATGGTTGAATCTTCCGGAGGCCAATATCTTCAATCCTGCAAGTTTGCTGCTTGCAAGCGAAACAGGTTGTTCGGAAACCGAGAAATTGAGGCCCGCATCCTTGAGCTTTTCGATCATTTGGAGGTTTTCCTTATCCTTGAAATACTCGTGTAGGCTATGGACGAGCGTTTCGCCGACACCGTTGATGTCCAGCAGTTGCTCCGTAGAAGCTTCCCGAAGTGCGTCGATATTTTTGAAATGCCTGGCCAAGAGTTGGGCTGTGTTTTCGCCAACATTCCTGATTCCGAGCGCAAAAAGGACTTTCTCAAAAGGTTGGTTTTTGGAGGCTTCGATCCCTTCCAACATATTTCCGATGACACCTTCCTGGAAACTATTGCCTTTCAGTTTCTTGATCCTTTCCTCTTGTTCTTCTCCGAGCTTAACGTCCAGTTTGAGTAGGGTCCCGTGCACTGTGTTTTGGTGGTAGGCTGCCTCTATGAGCTGATCGGTTGATGCCTTATTTCCGACCAAAAGACCCAAAACCACCGCCACCGGCACATAATCTTCCATCGGGGGCAGTGAAGAAACCAGCAGCGCATTCTCCAACAGTTGGACCATGCCCACATTTTGGGCCACTTTTTTCTTGCTGTTGCGGATATATCCCTGGAAAAGTTGCAGGACCTGCATCATGGGTTTTTCGATCTGTTCGGCGCAGAATTTTTCGATCGCTGAAAGTGAAACACCCTCTGTCAGCGCAAAAAGCGCCTTGGGAAGCCCAATGTACAGAATGCCGTCATCGGTTTTTTGGTACTGGTCCTGACCCATTTCGAGCCCTAGCAATTGATGTTGCTTTTCTTTCAAGCCGTAAAAATCCGCTGGGCTTTTGACGAATCCCTCGTCGATCAAAGTCCGCAAACGTTCCGTCCCGAGCGAATCGATATCCATCGCCCGCTTGTGGACAAAATGCTCGATCCTGCCAAGCAGCTGTGGCGGACAGGCTTTTGTATTGGGGCAAAAGTGCTTGGCTTCGCCTTCCTTCCGCACCAAATGGGTCCCGCATTCGGGACAATGGTCGATGTAACTGATTGGCTTGGCTCCGTGATGACGTTTCTCCAAAACCACGCCCGTGATTTTTGGGATGATCTCGCCGCCTTTTTCGACGTGGACAAGGTCACCTTCGTGGAGGTCGAGGCGGATGATTTCGTTGGCATTGTGCAGGGAAGCCCGCTTCACAGTCGTTCCGGCGAGATGGACGGGTGCCAAGTTTGCGACAGGTGTGATTGCCCCTGTTCGCCCGACTTGGTAGGAAATCGACAAAAGCCGCGTCTGCGCACTTTCGGCTTGATACTTATAGGCAATGGCCCAACGGGGGATTTTGGCGGTGAATCCCAATTCTTCCCTTTGGTTGTAGTCGTTGATTTTGAGGACGACACCATCCGTATCGAGGGGTAATGTGAACCTTTTTTCCCGCCAAGAGTCGATAAATCCCAATGCTTCCTGAATGTTGTTGGCTTTGAAATGGGTAGGGGAGACGTTGAATCCCCAGGATTCGATCAGCGCAATGGCTTCATCGTGCTTGCTGACCCCAATGTCCTCACCTAGCAATTGGTAGAAATAGCAGTTCAACCGGCGCTTGGCTACCACGCCGCTGTCCTGCATTTTTAGCGTGCCGGAAGCTGCGTTGCGCGGATTGGCGAGTGGCGCTTCGCCGAGGATTTCACGTTCGTTATTGATTTTTTCAAACTCCTTTAGCGGAAGAAAAACCTCTCCTCGCACTTCAAATTTATCCGGGACATTTTTTCCATGCACCACCAAAGGGATGTTGCGGATGGTCTTTACGTTTTCCGTCACCACGTCCCCACGGGTTCCATCCCCACGTGTCACAGCACGCACCAAACGCCCGTTTTCGTAAACCAAACTGATCGCGACGCCATCGAATTTCAACTCGCAGAAATACGCATAATCCCGGTGACCGAGACCTTTGGCTACCCTTTCGTCAAACGCGACCAATTCCTCCGGAGAATAGGTATTTCCCAAGGATAGCATCTTGTATTCGTGCTCGGCTGTTTCGAATTCCTTGGTGATAGTGCCGCCGACCCTTTGGCTAGGGCTGTCTGGATACAGGAATTGAGGGAATTCCTTTTCCAAGCGAATGAGTTCCTCGAGTAGCCTATCGAATTCAAAATCCGATATCTCTATCCTATCTTCCTGGTAGTAAAGGTGGTTGTGGTGGTTGATTTCTTTGCTCAGGGCCTCTATGCGGGCCTTGGCTTCAGCTGGGTTCATGGACATGGAATTGGCTATCGTCTATTTCGTCGCTTATCTTTCAAAATTAGAATTTGTCCATGCAAACACAAAGGAATATTATTCTGTGGAACCTCTTGGAAAGGCCGGGGAACTGAATTCTCACAGATTGGCTATATTTGCGCCACCGCATTAGATGATGAGCAAGAAATACGATATTGAACACCGAATCCTTGAAGTTGCCTACCGGTTTTTCATCCATCATGGCTACAAAAACACCACGATGGATGACATAGCCACGGAATTGGCGATGAGTAAAAAGACGCTCTACAAGTACTTTCCCGGTAAACTTGAACTCCTGGGCGCCGCTTTTGATATGCTTAAAACCAGGCTCGCCATAAAAGTAAATGCGCTACTGGAAAATCCCCATATTCCCTACACGGCCAAATTCAAATCCCTTCTCACCACTGTAGCCGCGGATATCTCCAGTATCAATCCGAAAATCCTAGACGAATTGCGTGATCATGCGCCTGAAATTTGGACAGAACTGCTGACTTACATTCGTGAGTCGGGTTACCTCCGCTTCCAAAAACTCATCCAGGAAGGTATTGCCAAAGGCTTTGTCAAACCCAACATCAATGTTTCTTTCGTGGTATTCATCTATACCTCGGCCATCCAAAACCTCATCGACCACAAGTTTTTGAGCCAATTCCCGGAAGAAATGCGGGCCGGCTTCAACCTCAGCCCGGCCGAAATCTACGACCAAGCGATCCAAGTCATCTACACCGGAATTCTTACCGATGATGCGAGAAAAGAGCTCCTGACGATGTGAGTGTCTCCTTTGAGTCATAGCCAATCTATTCCCTATCTTTGCCCCCATGAATCCCAAGAATTTCAAGAGATATACCGTTACTGCTGCATTGCCTTATGCCAATGGGCCGCTACACATTGGCCATTTGGCGGGATGCTATATTCCTTCCGATATCTATGTCCGCTACCTGAGATCCCGCGAACGGGATGTGGCCTACGTGTGTGGGTCGGACGAACATGGTGTTGCCATTACCATCAAAGCCAGAAAGGAGGGAATCAGCCCTCAGGAAGTGGTCGATAGGTACCATGAAATGATGAAAAAGAGCTTTGCCGAATTCGGCATCAGCTTTGACCATTATTCAAGAACCTCCGCCAAAATCCATCATGAGACTGCGTCCGGTTTTTTCAAAGACTTGTACCAAAAAGGTGAGTTTCTCGAGCAGACCACCCAGCAGTACTATGACGAAGAGGCGGGACAGTTTCTAGCCGACCGCTATATCGAAGGCACCTGTCCGAAATGCGGGCATGAACACGCCTATGGTGATCAATGTGAAAAATGCGGGTCTTCACTCAGCCCGACCGATTTGATCAATCCCAAATCCAAGCTTTCGGGGAGTACCCCCGTCTTGAAGGATACCAAGCATTGGTTTTTGGATCTGGCGCGGTATACCGATTTTCTCAAGAACTGGATTTTGGTGGACCACGAAAAAGATTGGAAAACCAACGTCCTCGGCCAATGCCGCTCTTGGCTCGAGGCGGGCGAAGGCTTGCAGGCCAGGTCGATGACCCGCGACATGGATTGGGGAATCCCCGTGCCGGTCGAAGGAGCCGAAGGCAAAGTTCTATACGTGTGGTTCGATGCGCCGATAGGCTACATTTCATCCACCAAGGAATGGGCAGCCGAAAAGGGGATCGACTGGGCGCCGTATTGGAAAGATGAGGGCACAAAGCTGGTGCATTTCATCGGCAAGGACAATATTGTGTTTCATTGCATCATTTTTCCCGCGATCCTCAAGACCCACGGCGGCTATGTTCTACCCGACAACGTACCTGCAAATGAATTTCTGAACCTGGAAGGGGACAAGATTTCAACCTCCAGAAACTGGGCCGTGTGGCTGCATGAATATTTGGAGGCATTTCCCGGAAAACAAGATGTCCTCCGGTATGTGTTGACTGCAAATGCGCCCGAAACCAAGGACAATGATTTCACATGGAAGGACTACCAATTGCGCAACAACTCTGAACTGGTCGCCATCTTCGGCAATTTTGTCAATCGTGCGGTGGTACTTACCCATAAGTTTTACAATGGATTGGTTCCCGCTTTGGGTGATTTGAGCGATATCGATCGGGATGCATTGGCGGCTTTGCTGGAGTTTCCCGAAAAAATCGCTGCTTCTATCGAGCGGTACCGCTTCCGTGAGGCATTGTCGTATGTGATGGATTTTGCCCGTACCGGCAACAAATACCTGGCAGATACCGAGCCATGGAAAAGCATCAAGGACAATCCTGAAAGAACCGCCACGGTTTTGAATATTGCTTTGAATATTGCGGCAAACCTTGCAATCGTTGCGGAACCTTTTCTGCCACATACGGCTGCGAAAATGTACAAGATGTTTGGACTGAGCGGCTTGAACTGGGGAGATGCCGGCAAGCATGGTCTTTTGAAAACAGGGAAAACAATACAGCCGGCGGAGTTGCTTTTTGACAAAGTCGAAGATGAAACCGTTGCCGCCCAAGTCAATAAATTGATGGAAACAAAGAAACAAAACGAAATGGCTGTCGCCCCGGTGACGCCGATGAAGGACATCATCACTTACGATGATTTTGCCAAACTCGATATGCGCGTGGTTAAGGTACTTGCGGCCGAACCGATGCCCAAGTCCAAAAAACTCCTCAAACTAAGCGTCGACACGGGATTGGGAACACGCACCGTACTGAGCGGCGTCGCGGAGCATTTCAAGCCCGAGGAACTTATCGGGAAGCAGGTTGTGATGCTGATCAACCTCGCTCCGCGGAAGATGATGGGGATTGATTCGGAGGGCATGATCCTGATGGCGGAGGACAAAGACGGAAGCCTCAGGCTGCTGCTACCCGGTAGCGAGACAGCCAACGGATCGACGATATCCTAAAACGACCAAAACCACCTGAGAGGGTGGTTTTTTTGTTTGAGGGAATTTCTAAAGACCGTGCAATTCATATCGTAAACAGCCTGATCCAAACTATCGCATACTTATTGCGACTTAAAACCATTCAATTTGGTAATTTGCTAATGAATAGCAGATTAATTTGAAGATAATTTAGAATAATAATTTTCTTATTGAAGAATAGGCAAAATATGGAATTGATTTTTGTTTGCTTTTCAAAAACAGCTATATTCAAATCGTTCCTTTTCAAAATCATTTTCGGATCGTAGATGGATACCAAAAATTACCACGTCGGAGATAATTTCGATGAGATGTTTACAAAAGAAGGTCAGGTGAGACCCCATTATGCGGATTTTCTCAAACTTTTGGGGAAAACAAGTGCAAAGAGGATGTCACACCTACAGCATTCCGCCAACAAGACCCAAGTGGCCATGGGGATGACTTTCAATGTCTACCATGACAACCAAGGGATCGAGAAAATCCTGCATTTGGATATCGTCCCCAGGATCATTCCGAATGCAGAATGGAAGAAGCTGGAGGCTGGTCTCAAACAGCGCATCTATGCCTTGAACCTGTTTATCCAGGATATCTATAATGATCAGAAAGCACTGAAGGATAAGATTGTCCCGGAAGACTTGGTCTTGGGATCCAAGGATTTTCTGAAGCCCTGTATCGGCATGACGCCCCCAAAGGGCATTTGGTGCCATATCACAGGCACCGATTTGGTCAGGAATAATGACGGAAACTATTATATATTGGAGGATAACCTCCGTTGTCCCTCGGGCGTGTCCTACATGCTTGAAAGCCGCGAAATCATCAAACGGGCCTATCCCGACCTGTTCAACCAGCTTGGTGTAATGCCGGTTTCCGATTATCCGGTCAAGCTGCTCAAGATGCTGCAGTACATTTCCAATAAGGAGAAGCCCGTGGTTGGCGTATTGACGCCAGGTATTTACAATTCAGCCTATTTTGAGCACTCCTATTTGGCGCTGCAGATGGGCGTAGAGTTGGTGTCGGGCGTCGATTTGCTGGTGAAGAACAAGAAAGTCTACATGCAGACCACCAAAGGTCTCGAGCAAATTGATGTGTTGTACCGTAGGATCGACGATACATTCCTGGATCCTTTGACCTTTAACCCTATTTCGATGCTGGGTGTACCGGGGATTTTTCAAGCCTACAAAGCTGGAAACATCGCGATCGCCAATGCGCCGGGGACTGGCGTGGCGGATGACAAGGCCGTATATGCCTACGTGCCTAGGCTTATCAAATACTATTTGGGAGAGGACCCGATTCTGGAAAATGTACCCACTTACCTCTGTCGGGAAGAAAAGGACCGGCAATATGTACTGGATCACATTGAAGATTTGGTGGTAAAGGAAACCAATGCCGCAGGTGGTTACGGAATGTTGATCGGTCCGAAATCCACCAAAGAGGAACATGCCAAATTCCGCAACCTAATCAAATCCAATCCGACGAATTATATTGCGCAACCGACGCTTTCGCTTTCGACCGTGCCCACTTTGACCGAAAATGAAGGGCTACAAGGGAGACACGTGGACCTTAGACCTTATATTTTGTACGGAGAAGATATTGAGGTAATTCCGGGCGCACTGACGAGAGTGGCTTTAAAAAAAGGCTCCCTTGTCGTCAACAGCTCGCAGGGAGGGGGCAGCAAGGATACTTGGGTGCTTTACGGGTGAAAAGGCGGTACCAAATACCAACACGATGTACCAAGCCTATCGACCCAAAATGATCCAATTTAAGTTTTAAGATTTTGCCATTTTACGAATAACTCAATAACCAATAACCCATAAATCAATTCCAACAGCTATGGTCTATCGACTATGGACTATTGACTAATGACCACTTTAATCAACGCATATGCTGAGTAGGGTAGCGAATTCGATGTATTGGCTGGGCCGATACCTGGAGCGGGCGGAGAATTACGCGCGGTTTATCGACGTCAATTTCAATTTGATGCTGGATCTGCCACCTGATTTGAAGGCCCAATGGGAACCTTTGATCTATATCACCGGCGACGAGCATTTGTACAAGCAGAAGTACACCGGATTTGACAGGAAGGACGTGGTGCACTTTTTGGCATTTGACAAGGATAATCCAAATTCCATCCTTTCCTCGATTTCCTTCGCCCGTGAAAATGCCCGCGTCATACGTGAAAATCTCACCAAGGAAACCTGGGAAAACCTGAATGAGTTGTTTCATTTTGTCCAGAAAAGGTCCGAAAAGAAAGACTGGATCAAGGATGACCCAAGGGCGTTTTTCGAAAGTGTGAAAAACCAGGTCCTTTTGCTCTATGGGCTGGCGGAAAGTACCGTCGCGAGAACGGAAGGTTGGTACTTCAGGCAGCTTGGGATGAACCTGGAGCGTGCCGACAAGACCAGCCGTATCGTGGACGTCAAATACCATATTCTGCTTCCTGCGCCTACTTTGGTCGGGACGCCGTTGGATTTCTTGCATTGGACGGCCTTGCTGAAGTCAGTCACGGCTTTCAACACGTACAGGCGACTGTATGGAAACATCGAACCCGCCAAAGTGGTGGAGTTTCTTCTGTTGAACAAGTACTTTCCGAGGTCCGCTTTTTATTGTATCAAGGAGGCCGAAAATTGCCTGCACAAGATATCGGGATATGCGGAGAGCGGGTACAAAAATTCAGCAGAAAAGGCTGTCGGCGAGCTTCGCTCGAGGTTGGAATTTACCGATGTGGAGGAAATCATCCAAGTCGGTCTGCATGAGTACATTGACAACCTTCAAGTCAAAATAAATCAGATATCCGACCAGGTGAACACCAACTTCTTCCAAATTAAGGATAACTTTATCAGCCAAAATTCAATTCAAGAATGACGTTTTGTATAGGGATTAAAACCAACAGTGGCCTGGTTGGGCTTTCGGACACAAGGATTACTTCCGGCACCGAGACGACCACTTCAAAAAAGGTCTTTACCGTCAACAGGGAAAAGCACTCGTTTTTCATCATGACTTCTGGTCTGAGATCTGTAAGGGACAAAGCCATTACTTACTTCACCGAGGTGATCGAAGAACAGGACCATAATTTCAACAAACTGTACAAGGCCGTCAATGAATTCGGAAACCAGGTCAAGAGAGTCGCCAAGGAAGACAAGGAGTATTTGGAAGAGGCAGGTTTTTCATTTAATCTGTTTTCCATCATCGGTGGCCAACTGGAGGACGATAAGGAAACAAAACTCTATCTGCTTTATCCCCAAGGCAATTGGATTGAAATCAGAAAAGGAACACCTTTTGTCATTATCGGCAATTCTGGTGCGGGTAACCCCGTGATGCGCAGATCCATGAGTTTTGAAGACTCTCTGGATTATGCCTTGAAATGTGCTTTTTTGGCTTTTGACGCGACGCGGATTTCAGCTAATGACGTAGATTATCCGATAGACACGGTCGTTTTGGAAAATGACAACTACCACATTGTCGAGAAGCGATTTGAACAAAAGCAGCTTGAACATATCTCAGCTTTTTGGAACAATAGGCTTAAAGAAGCTATCAGGGAACTTCCGACGGAGATTTTGGAGGAAGCGTTTCATGATTTGCCATTCCTCACCAAGTCATGAAGCTGCGGATTGAGCACCTGACCCAGTATAAGTACGAGCAGAAAGTAAAGCTCAACCTGCACGAAGTGTACATGATTCCCCTGCAGCGGTTTTATTTCAAGGTATTGAAGTCTGAAATAAAGGTAAGTCCGACTCCATCGGGATGGTACGAGCGGGTCAATTTTGAGAATAACCCCTACTATCAGACGTGGTTTGTAGACGAGACCAACGAATTGGAGATTCGCGCGTCATTTGAAATCCAACTTTTGGATTTCAATCCCTTTGGCTTTATCATTCATCCCGACGCGGAATACCCTTTTTCCAAATATTCCTATCCACAGCACCTGGAGCAGGCTATTTCGATTTATAAGATTCCCCATGGTTTTTCCCAATTGGAGCATTATGCGCTCTCGGTGATGGAGAACTCGGGTTCAATGGTGGAATTTTTGGTGAATTTGGTCGCATCGGTCCATGCCAATTGGAAACACGTCCATCGCAAGGATCCTGGTATTTTGCCGGTCATGATGACTTTTGACCGTAGGGAAGGTTCATGCAGGGACCTTTCATTCATGTTGATGTCTATGCTTCGGGAGTTGGGCTTGGCTTGCAGGTTCGTCAGTGGATATGCCTTCAACCCCGAGTTGGTCGAAGGTCATGAGTTGCATGCCTGGGTAGAGGTTTTTTTACCAGGTGCTTCTTGGATCGGATTGGACCCTAGCTTGGGACTCTTTACCGACAACCAATATATTCCATTGGCCGCAAGTTATAATCCCAAATACGCATCGCCAATCATCGGCACTTATGGTGGTAACTCCAAGTCCCACCTGCACGCTGAGGTTGATATAAAAGTGTTCTGAGTTTTGCTTAGCCGGATAACCTTTTCGGAGTTGAACAATTTTTTGCCAAAAGGTGTATAAGGGAGGAAAGCTAAACCACATGAATATATCGGGCCCCATGTTTTTTCTCCTCGTGATCATCACCCTCACGACCATTTTGCACTGGTATGTGTTCCAGGCGGTAAAGACAATCACCTACACTTTTGGATCAGATTGGTGGAGAAATGTCCTCCAGTGGTCGTATTGGATCGTTGCTTTGGGTATTTCGGCATATTTGGTGATCAAGACTTACCAATTGATGGGGAAAGGCGAGTTTGCATCGTCCGCCCAATCGGTTTCCAACGTGATGCTGACGCTTATTGTGACACAATTGGTCTGTGTGGTTTTTCTGCTTGGCGAGGATATTTTTAGAAATTTTCAGGCTTTTGGGACTTTCGTATTCAATGGTTTTCGAGATTTCTCATTTCCCTCCCGGACAACATGGGTGAGTGGCTTAGCCTTGTTCGCGGCTACATTGCCTTTGTTCAGTTTTGTGTATGGAATCAAATATGGCAAGTACAATTTCCAGGTCCATCGGGAAGTGCTGTATTTTGAAGATTTGCCTGACGCCTTTGATGGATTTACGATCACGCAGATTTCCGATATCCATTCGGGCAGTCTGAAGGACAAGAATGCCGTGGCCAAAGGGGTTGAAAAAGTGCTTGAACAAGGATCAGACCTGTTTGTTTTCACGGGTGATTTGGTCAATCACCGAGCGGATGAGATCGATCCCTTAAAGCCGATTTTCTCCCAAATCAAGGCTCCCTATGGGCAATTTTCTATTTTGGGCAACCATGATTATGGGGATTATGTCTCATGGCCTTCTAAGGAAGCCAAGGCGGAGAATTTCCAAATGTTGAAGGAGAAACATGGTGACCTTGGATTTAGGCTTCTATTGGATGAACACGTCGTGATCGAAAAAGACGGAGAAAAATTGATTCTTGCAGGCGTGGAAAACTGGGGCATTGGATTCAAGGAAAAAGGTGATCTTCAAAAAGCACTTTCCGGAACAAATCCAAATGATTTCAAGATTCTGCTTTCCCATGACCCTCACATTGGGATGCGCAGGTCAAAAACAGTCCGAATCCTATCCATTTGACGCTTTCGGGACATACCCACGGGATGCAGTTTGGAATTGAAACCTCGCTGGTACGCTGGAGTCCGGTTCAATACCGCTATCCAAATTGGGCTGGATTGGCGGAGGAAGCCGGCAAATACCTGTATGTCAATCGAGGATTCGGATTTCACGCCTTTGCAGGCCGTGTGGGAATTTGGCCAGAAATCACGGTAATTGAGCTAAGAAAAGGCAAGGAGCCACATGCGAATTATGCCATGAATCGAGATTGAGTGTCTTCATCGATTTGGTGGTTATTTTGAAAAGGGGATTTGAAAAGAATCCTTGCAATTGAAAAACAATTATCCGGGTTTGGGGTATTGATTTTATGAAATTGCTACTCTTCTGCACGCTTTATTTTTCTGTGATTCAAACGATGGAATTGAAATCAATTCAGGACTTGCAATGGAAGAACCGGGTTCTGGTATATTTTCCAGAAAAGGGAAAAACCATTGATGCGGCGGGATTGGAAGAGGAAATGCAGGAATTGAAACTCGTCTGGTTCAACTTGGACAAAGATCTCAAAACCAATTTCCCGCATCCCATTCATCCAGACTTTGTCCACAGCCTAAATGGCAAATTTCACGATGTTTCTCCTGGGAGTTGGGTATTGGTAGGTCTTGACGGCGGAGTCAAACTATCGGGCAAGGGTGTTCCTGACTGGAAGCTTATTTTTTCAACGATCAATTCTATGCCGATGAGGCGTGCCGAGACAAAGCGAGAAATATATTATTAGTGATTAAATGACTTTTTTGTCTAAAAATTAGATTTCGTTTAAAAAAATGTAGGCAAACTTTTAAAAATACCTTGATCAGAGTATTTTTTATAATGTTGGGATTAATTAGTTTTGAATCGCTTAAAAATCTAATTACATGAAGTTCTTTTACCTTTCGTCAGAGAGTACGGCCACCGGAGAGTTTGAGATTCATGAGAGAAATTGCCCAAAAATACCCTCACTTGCGGAGAGAAGTTACCTTGGGCCGTTTGTGACCTCAGCGGAAGCTTTGAAACAGGCAAGGAGATTCAAGCCAAAAGCTGTACTCTGTTCACATTGCAATGAACTGATTCATATTGCACCTATTGAAGCCACCAAGGTAGAGGATAGCAATTCCTAATATTGGTCCAGCATATAGCGGATAACATCCGTAGTAGTCACAATTCCCCTCAACTCCTCATTCTCCACAACCGGTAAGGCGTGAAATTCCTCCGAAGCGAAAATCTCCGCGACTGATTTGATGGTATCATCCTGTTGAACGACCCGCGGCTTCGAAGTCATGACCTGCGGTATGCTCAAAATTTCCAACACAGCCTCATCAGCACCTTCCTGATTTTCAAACAAGGCACCAAATGTAAGCCGATTGATATCCGTCCTGCTGATAATTCCACTGATTTTTTTACCGTTGAGTACGGGCAAATGCCTGATTTTATGTTTTCTAAACAGTTCTAAAACCGTGGATAGTTTTTGGTTTTCCTGTACGGAAAAGACCTCCTTGGTCATGATTTCCTTGACAGGTTCTCTCTTTTTCATGGCATGGGTTCATTTGATTCTATAGATCGAAACTACCTCTAACCTCAAAAACAAACGCTGACCAAAATCATTTAACCAATTGATTTTTGGAAGGCACCGTGGATGATTTTCGGAGTATTGCCACATTTCACGGCTGCATTCGGCCAAATATTTCAGCTCTGGATTTTCATTTCCTTGGGAAAATACTAATTTCGAACCCGAATTAGGGGTGTGGCGCATCCGCGATGGCTATCGGGACGGTTACCGCACACGTCGAGTCAAAGAGTAAAATATTAACATAAATTTCGGGGTGTGGCGCATCCTCGATGGCTATCGGGACGGTTGCCGCACACGTCGAGTCAAAGAATAAAGCATTAACATAAATTTCGGGGTGTGGCGCATCCGCGATGGCTATCGGGACGGTTAGCGTACACGTCGGGTCAAAGAGTAAAATATTAACATAGATTTCGGGGTGTGGCGCATCCGCGATGGCTATCGGGACGGTTACCGCACACGTCGAGTCAAAGAGTAAAATATTAATATAAATTTCGGGGTGTGGCGCAGTCCGGTTAGCGTACACGTCTGGGGGGCGTGTGGTCGCAGGTTCAAATCCTGTCACCCCGACTTTTGAAAGCAGCTAGAAATAGCTGCTTTTTTTGATTTGGTACTTGTCGGGAAAATAGAGCTGATTTTTTGGTGACGAGACAGTTACGAAGTCGGGCAGGTTATCGCGGATTTTATTATGCTAACGTCATATGCTTTGCTCAAGAACTCTTTATAGATTTAGTCTGGAATCAATCCTTTTCCAAAAGAAGATTATTCAAAAATGTTTCTCTAAATTTATGTAAGTCAACCACTACCCAACATGGCCTCCTACGACATCGAGATCATCCTCAATCGGCAGTTAGCTGATTGTTTGTCGATTCCAGTTTTTATTACAGACACGGTTGGCAATTTGATTTTTTACAATGAGCCTGCAGAAAAAATCCTCGGAACTTCCTTCGAAAGCACGGGGGAAATGCCTGTGTCCGAATGGGGTACGATATTCAAGCCCTTGGATGAAAAAGGGCGACCTTTGCCACCTGAACACCTTCCCTTGGTGAAGACAATCCATGATCAACTTCCTCATCATAAAGTGTTTTGGATAGAGAGCCTTCAAGGTGAGGCTGAGAAGATTTCTGTGACTTCATACCCAGTGATTGGAAGGACAGGAGCATTTTTGGGTGCGGTAGCCATTTTTTGGGAAAACAAAGACTCATGAAAGTCAGTATCAACGGAACGCGCGGATCTATTCCCACCACCGACCCAAAATCAAGTCGCTATGGTGGTAATACTTCCTGCGTCACAGTAGAAGAAGATGGACATATGTTGATTCTTGACGGCGGCACGGGAATCCAAAAAGTGCATCCTCCGTTGGGTATTTCTGGTCGGATTGATATTTTACTGACGCACCTTCATCTTGACCATATCCAGGGTCTGGGTTTTTTCAAGCCTTTGTTTGAACCCGATATCGAGGTGCATCTCTGGGCACCATTTACCTCGACTGATACCTTGCATGCGCGTCTGAGTAGGTATCTTTCGCCTCCGCTATTCCCGGTGTTACTACGTGATCTGCCATGTGAGTTGACGCTACATGAGATTTCCAACAGCCAGTTTTCGATCGGCCCATTTCTGGTCGATTCAAGATATGTGATCCACACAGGGCCTACAGTCGGGTATAAGGTAACAGGAAAAAATGCGTCCATGGCCTATATACCCGACCACGAGCCCGCATTAGGCCAGAGTGGAATAATACATGACCCTAAATGGATATCGGGTTTTGAATTGGCTGATCAGGTCGATCTTCTGCTGCACGATGGAAATTATACTGCCGAGGAATACCCAAAAAGGAAAGGTTGGGGCCACTCCAGCATGGAAGATGCGCTGGAATTTTCCAAATTGGCAAATGTGAAGCGGCTGATACTCACCCATCACGACCCGGGGCGCACAGATGATCGGTTGGACGAACTGCACACCGTTCTGGCCAAAAAATTTCATCATTCACTACCCTTTGAGTTTGCAAAAGAAGGCAGGGAGATTAGTTTGGGAGGCTGATGTAAATTGAACCAGCATGTGCCAGCTTAATGACCGTTTTTTCTTGATGTAGGTGGATATTCCAGCCAGTCCATTCCGATTTTTCAATATCCGTTTGGCCCGTTTAAATGCCATTCCTTTGGAGAGCTTACTTCTAAAGTCGGTGCCGTAGTATCTCAGCCAATAGAATCTGGTATTCATGCTCCGTCTTTAGGTAATTGGTAAAGGCCGAATAGAAGTAATTGCTTTCCAAGAAGTACTCGATCGTGGAAATATGGCCCACCGAAAGCGCCTTGTTGAGGTATTCGATATCGTTCAATGCCGAAAGGACGGAATGGTATTCTTCCAGAGTCATTCCTAGCTTCTCTAATTTTTCGGATTGCTGACGAAGCGTGAAGTAGCGCTCATTCTTGTAATCTTGTAGCACGAGACTCGAAAAGGTCTTTTCCTGTTGGCTTTGCCTCACTTGGTATTTGTTTTCCCACAGGGGGATCGTGGTACCGATGTGGAAGCCTTGAAAGCTCTGCCCCAAAATCGCCTGCTGCCGATAACCGGCCTCCAATTTGGGCAATGCAAGGGATTTGGTCAACTCTACCTGTTTTTCTGCGGAGCTATTTCCGAGAATGTAAAATTGCATCATCGGATCCATGGCTTGGATCTCAGCAAATAGATCCTCCAGGCTACCCAAAACTTCCGCGGTTGCATATTCTTTTTGGATGAAAGGCATTGGGATTCCTCCGTTTAATCCCTCAAGTTTTTCCTCAAGCTGACGGATTAGCGCCTGGTTCATCTGGTATTCCTTGTTGATCTCGATCAATTGGAGTCGGGCTTTGTTCACATCGAGGATATTGCCATCACCAGTTTGCAGTTTCTTCTCAAAATCCGCCAATAAGCGTTCGGTCATTGCTTTCCGTTCCTGGATTCGGGGGTCGAGTTTTTTTGCAAAAATCAACCCAAGGCAGGTGGTTTTGGCTTCCAGCAGGACAGACTGTCGGGTGGATAGGTACTCAAATTCATATTGGGCATCCAATTGGCCCGCCAATTTCTTTCGGATGCCGTAAGAAGTAGGGAAATCAAATGCCTGATTGACCAGCAAATCCTGTTGGTTACCGGCTGTCTCCGGAAAACCCTTCATGTAGTCATATTCCACATTGGGATTGTAAAGGGGCTGCGAGGATCGGAAGGCCATTTTTTTGGCTTCCAGGTTTTGTTGCGCGGCGATAAGGGTCTTATTGTTCTCGGCCACTGACGCCAACACCGATTCAATGTCTTGAGCGTGTGCGCTAGAACAAATGGCTAAAGCGGTCAAAAGGAAGCATATCTTTTTCATGATGATTTCTTGTCTGAGTGTGCGATCAAATACACCATCGGCACGATGATGATATTGAGTAGGGTAGAAGTGGTAAGACCGCCTAGGATGACTTTTGCCATCGGGCTTTGGATTTCGTTGCCAGGTAGGTCGCTCGCCAATGCCAGGGGAATCAATGCCAAAGCCGTGGTTATCGCCGTCATCAGGATCGGACTGAGTCGGTCTTTGGAACCGGTAACTACTGTTTGATACAATCCGAGTCCTTCTTCACGCAAGGTCTCATACCGCGAAACCTGTAAAATCCCATTTCTAGTGGCAATGCCAAACAAAGTGATGAATCCGATAATGGCCGGGATACTCAAGATTCCATTTGTGAAATAAATCGAAAGAATCCCGCCAATCAGCGCCAAAGGCAAATTGAGTAGAATGATGACGGCGATGTTGAGTCTTTTGAATTCCTGAAATAGAATCAAGAAAATCACCAATACGGCAAAAATCGACGTGACTAATAGGGTCGTACTCGCTGCCTCCTCTGCTTCAAACTGTCCGCCCAATTCGATATGGTAGCCCTCGGGAAGTTTGATTTTTTCCTCGATCGTATTGCGGATGTCGTCCACTGCTGATTTTTGATCCCGACCGGTGACGTTTGCGGATACGACTGTTTTTCTTTGGACATTTTCTCGGTTGATTGTATTTGGGCCGCTGCGGCTGACTACATCGGATACGTAGTAGAGCGGGATTTTTTCTCCGTCACCGGTATCGATTAATGACTCGGAAATGCTCTCAAGGGAATTTCTATAAGCTGGATCAAAACGTACGACGAGGTCAAAAGACCGGGCTCCTTCGTAGATTTCAGAAACTTTTTCTCCAGCAATCCCGACATCAACGACACGGTTGAACTGGCCTATGCTGATGCCATGTTGGCTGAGGAGTTCACGGTTGGCTTTGATTTGGATTTGGGGTATTTCGATCTGCGGCTCTACATGCAAGTCCACCAAACCCGGGATCTGCTGGATTTCTGCTTTGATTTGGTTGGAAATGGTATAGAGGCGATTGAGGTCTGAGCCAAATATCTTAATGGCGATATTGGCGCGGGTACCCGAAAGCATGTGGTCGATCCGGTGCGAAATTGGCTGCCCAATGATGACATTGGCCTCACTGATCTTCCCCAACTTCTCACGGACCTCCGCCATAAATTCATCCCTTTCCCTTTCCTCTAGGCGATAGGGCACTTCGATTTCCGAGGAATTTACACCTTGGGCATGTTCGTCCAACTCGGCCCTGCCCGTTCGTCTCGTGGTGGAAATAATCTCCGGGATCGAAAGGAGTGCATTCTCCACTCGCGTTCCAATCCGATTGCTTTCGTCCAGTGACAATCCCGGCTTCGCAATCACAGTGATTGTCAATGACCCTTCATTGAATTCGGGGAGGAAACTTCTTCCCAATTGCGAAAAGGCTAAAAGGGCCAAAACGAACATTGCCAAAGCTGACCCGATAAAATATTTCTTGTACCCAAGTGCCCATTCCAAAAACCGCCCATAATAGTCTTGGAGGTGTCGGACCAGCCAACTCTCTTTCTCCTGTTTTTGGAGGCTTTTTTCACTAGAGAGCATATAGGAACAAAGTACCGGGGTGAGTGTTATGGCAATGACCAAGGAAGCAAACAGGGAAACTACGAATGCAATTCCCAAGGGCATCAGCAGTCTTCCTTCCATTCCCGAAAGAAAGAACAGCGGCATGAAGGCCACGATGATAATGAAGGTCGCATTGATGATGGAATGCCGAATCTCAAATGAGGCGTCCAAAATGACAGTTAACTTGTCCCGTTGTTCCAAGAGTGGCTTTTTGGCGTTTTCCTTCAATCTTTTAAAGACGTTTTCGACATCGATGATGGCATCGTCCACCAAGTCTCCGATAGCGATGGCCATGCCGCCGAGACTCATGGTATTGATGGTGAAGCCAAGCCATTTCAGTGTGAGAATCGCCACCAGCAGGGAAATAGGAATCGCAAGAAGCGAAATGGCGGTCGCCCTCCAGTTCATCAGAAATAGAAATAAAACAATAATCACGAAGGCGCTTCCTTCCCAAAGCACTTTTTGGATGTTGCTGATCGAGTTATTGATGAAATCAGCCTGCCTAAAGACGCGCGTATCGATATGGATGTCAGCAGGGAGTGTTTTTTTCAGATCAAGAAGCGCATCATCGATTTTTTGCGTCAATTGGAGGGTGTTGACTTCGGGTTGTTTTGAAATGGAGAGTACCACAGACGGCTGTCCATTGTTGGAGGCGTCACCGATTTTTGGGGCAGCGCCAATTTGTACAGTGGCTATATCTTCGATCCGGATGACATGGCCATCGGTTTTTTTGATGATGGCACGGCCAATTTCCTCAACGCTGTTGGTTCTTCCAATGCCTTTGATCGTGTATTCGTTTCCATAGTTATAAATAAATCCACCTGCCGAATTGCCGTTTGATTCGGTGCCGGCTTTGACAAGTTCATCCAAGCTGACATCGTAGTAGAGCATCTTTTGTGGGTCAGCCAGGATTTGGTATTGCTTGTATTCGCCTCCGTAGACGATTACCTGTGCTACGCCCCCCGTCGAAAGCAGCCGTGGACGAATGACCCAATCGGCTATAGTCCTCAAGTCCATTTTGGATGTGCTATCTGCGGTAAGGCTGACAAACATGATCTCTCCCATGATGGAGGATTGGGGGGCCATCACGGGCGTGCCTACACCTAAAGGGAGCTTGTCAGTCACAGTGGCCATTTTCTCATTGACGATCTGTCTCGCGCGGAATGGATCCGTATCCCATTCAAACTCGACCCAAACTACCGAAAAGCCGGTCGTCGACGCACTTCTGACCCGACGCACATTGGCGGCACCGTTGACGGCCGTTTCAAGCGGAAACGAAACAAGGCGCTCAACTTCCTCAGGAGCCATCCCATGCGCTTCGGTTAGAATGACAACTGTCGGCGCGGTCAAGTCCGGAAGCACGTCCACATCCATATCGAAAGCGACATAGGTGCCGAATAGCGACAAAAGCGCAAAACCCACCAAGACGATGAGGCGGTTATTTAGGGAAAATTTTAAGATATTGTTCAGCATGTGATTTCTGTTTGGAGTGAAAAAACCTGATGAAATCAATGCGAATGGCCATGTTCGGGAAGTTCGCCTGAGGCACTCGCCAATTTGATGGCGTACGCACCCTTGCTAACGACACGCTCTCCGGCCTTCAATCCGCTTCTGACTACAATCATTTGTCCATCTGTGCCTCCAAGGTTGACTTCCCGTTTTTCGAAGGTTTCCCCACCTTTTTGGACAAACACAAAAAACAATCCTTGCTCCTCCATCAACGCTTCAAGCGGGATCACAACGGAATTTTCCTTCGCATTGGTTTTAAGAAAGACTTCGACCACGACGCCGGGGATAATTTGTCCGACATTGTCGATTTCGAAGGTAATCGGTACAAATGGGGAAGCAGCCGAAGTGGTTTTTCCAAAGGAAACGACCCTTCCGTTCATGCTTTTTGTACTAAATACTTCAGGATGTCCGGCCATTTTGAAATTGGCACCAGAGATTTCCGGGAGTTTCTGGAAGTATTTTTGGGAAACCTGTGCCTGAAGCAGCAGCTTTTTATTTTTTGAAATATGTGCCAATGGCGTACCTGCTTCGACAAATTGCCCCTCGGATACGAGGATGTTTTTAAGGAAGCCGGTACTGGGAGAGACCACACCTTGACCTGCGGCTGAATAGTTCTTGGCAACGACCTTGTATGTGTTTTGTGCCTGCTCGTATGCAGTCTTGGCACTGAGATAATCCTTTTCCGAGATGATCTTATCTGGAAGCAATGCCTGCGCCCTTTCAAATTCAGCTTTGGCCCGCTCGAAGTTAGACTTTGCTTCCAGGTAAATTACCTCAGGATTGGATTGGGTAAGGTCGGAGGCGGCGATGGTAAACAGCTTATCCCCGGCGGAGATTGCAGATCCGATGATGGTCTTGTTTCCTGAAAATAAGACCGTTCCACTGGACTTGGCAGTGAGCACTGTTTCGTCACCAGGCGCAGAGAGGATCGTTCCCGTGGTTTTGATGATTTCCTGAAATGGGACTTCAGCCGCTGGGACGGAAAGGAACTCCGTACCCCATGATTGGTCCTTCAGGTAGGTGATTTCAGTTCCTGAAGCCGATTCCTTTTTGCGAAGTTCTGCAGTTGCCCTGCTGGAAAAGACTTCGACCTGTCCCAGTTCAAAAGTTTCTTTTCCCATCTCTCCTTCAAAATGAATCTCCAACATACCATTTCCGGCAACCTGAGGTTGGATATCTACATGAAATATTCCCGGTTCGGAGGGCTTGTCTGCTTTTCCCTCAATTTTTTTCTCATCGATTGAAAGAATTGCTCGAACGCTGCCGGATTCGGCTGGTAGGAACCGGGTTCCTATTAGGGAGACGTGGATGTGAAGGGTGTTTTCTTGATTTTGAATCAGGGGTTGAAAGTCGACGAATAACTCCGCATTGGTGGAATAGGCTGTGAGTGATATCGATTCTGTATCCAAGGCGACTTCGTGTGAATGATCATGCCCGTCATCTTGGCTATGCTCATTGGGGGATTGGCACGAGGCCAGGCCACACAAAATGCCGATCAAATAAAAGAGTGGATTTTTCATTTTTGAATGGTTTTTTGGTTCCAAAACTGCCTTCGATTCCCCCGGGGCCTTCGGAGTGGTTCATTTCCACAATCGGCCCATAAGGGAATTTTTTAATCGAAAACCGCGACGCAGCTTTTGGAACTTGATCTGAAATCAAATGTCGGTGTGTAATTAAATCCCGGTTACACTGGAAGGCATAGCAGCAGTGTCCTGAGTGGGGAATTATTAACCCAGTGCAGGAGGCGCACGGAGGCCCCGAATATCAGATTGGTTTGAAAAATGGAAATCGGGTGGCGGAAGTGCCCAATCTTGGCTTTGTAAGGCCACAAAATCATAAAACAAGGTTTGGTGGAAAAAAGCCACAGAAGCTTTTTTTTCTGACTTCTTCTTCACCAATACATCCACTTCCAAATGGTCGAAATAAACCATTCCGGCGTGGTTGTGTGCTACGAGAGAGAAGATGTTACCCAACAAACCTTCATGCGAATGAAGTTGATCGTTTGGATTTTCGGGCGTTGCCTTATGCTCATCCCCACTATGCCCGTGATGGCAATGTGGGATGAGGTTGTGCCCCATCATCAGTGCCACTGATAACGTCAGGAAAAATATGGAGATACGCCGTTTCATATTTGAAATAGAAAATTACTCAAATTCCAAGTTCCTGAAAACCAATCGGGCTAATTTAAAAAAGGTCTTAGTAAAGTTAAGGATGCTGGGTCATTGCTGGGGGTAAAGTGCGAGGGTTTCCTGTATGCTTGCCTTGACCATTTTTGCGATAATTTCTGGATTGGCATCGGCCAGTTTATTGATGTATACGCAGGATTTTGCCGCTTTGTGTTTCCCAAGTTTGGAGAGTAGGTCTGCATGTTGGCCCCTGACATCGCATGACATATAAAGGCTGATGGACCCTTTTCGGGGGGAAAATCCTGCCAAAGGTGCATCACCTTCATGTCCAGAGGCATATTTGTAGTGATAGCTACCGAAACCGATGATGGATGGTCCCCACATTTTCGGAGGATAGCCGCTGGCATCCTCGAATATCTTGATCAACTCTCTACTGTCGGCTTGCTGCTGTTTTGACGCCAAAGCAGCAATAAATTCTTCCACGGATGCGGAGGTTTCTTTTGTCTTGTTTTCAGCCATGGTTAGCGGGGTTTGTATTTGTCATTAAGTCCTATTCCAGCCTTGATCATTGGGGTGATTTTTTCCAGTCTTGTGATTTGGGTTTCCAGCCTTTTTGCCTCATTGATATGGGTCGCAAATTCTTTCTTTTTGGAAAGGCTTAGCTTTTCGAAGGCCTCCTGTAAATCTTGATTTTCCGCTAAGGCTTTTTCGAGGATTTCTGGTAGATCGAGTTCGGTGGTCTTTTCCGTCACCCATCTCTTGCCAGCCTTTTCATTTTCGATTGTCTCACGTAGATAGGATAGGACTCGATCTCGATTGATATCTTCCTTGGATGCAAAGCGCCACTGCCGCATGGCTTTGGTCTTACCTTCTTGGGCATTGTTGAGCACTCCCAAGGGATCTGACAAAAATACGCCTTGGTAAAACCACAGTCCGACATAGGATTTGAAGGGTGCAATTCCTACAAGATTGGCCCCGTTGTAAGTGTACACATCGATGCCCCACTTGATGCTTCGTTCCATTTCTGTCTCGGCCAAAATGGATCTCAAAAGTTCGAGTTCTTCCTTCCAATTGTCTTCTTTTATCATCGGTGGTCCTTGGTTTGGATTCCCCAATTTACCCAAAAATCGGATTTCACGGCTGTGTTTTTCTGGATAAAGAAGATAAGGGGCTTGTCTAACACCAGAAAATGTAGTATCGGCGGTAGAGCGGATAACTTTTCTACAACCTCCACGACGGTGGAAATTGCGGCGTCTCTTCCTTATTCATCGGGCTTGACCATGACATCATGGATCAAAGGTCTGATTTCGGGAAAATGATGGATGTTATCAAAAAGGGAAAAACTTCATGGCCACCTCATGATTGGTACGATAAAGTTTGCGGCAGCCCAACTGACATCCAGTTCTTTTTGTGCCTTTATGGCTATTTCCAGAGGTTCAAAGCCAGTTTTCACATCTTTGACCACAAAACTTTGAGTCGAATAAGTTGATGACTCCCAATCCAATCCGTTGTCGAATGCCCATTCCAAGATTGCAGGTATATCTCCTTCGTTGTTTGGATGGATTGAAATTCCGTTGACCAAAGTCCATGGAATCTGGTCATTTATTCCATTTCTATCAAGTCTGAACCTCGGTGTAGCCGCGGCAACAAATTCATCCTGATTGAGGATTTCCAAAGATTGATAAAGGTCATCACATTCTTTGGATGTTAACCCAAAAGGAACCCTAATTGAGAAATTTCCTACAGGGAACAATTTTTCGTCTAAAAACTCATACCGATCAAAAAGAGATCGGATTTGGGTTTCCAAATTCTCAGAATCCAAAAACTCCACCCATAACACGCCTGTGATAGGTGTCAGTGACGTCGGTTCCCCAGATATCGCATACAAATAGCTAACCTCACAGGTTGGCTCAGGTAGTTCTTTTTCATTGGAACAAGAAGCTAGGATCAAGAATGGCAAAAGAAGCAGGATTCTGACCATGCATTTGCGGAAACTAAATTATCGAAGGATTCCCCAATTTACCCATAAAAAGAATAGCACCGCTGTGTTTTTCTTGGATAAAGAAGATGAATGGCTTATCCAATACCAGCACCTGGGGTATCGGTGGTCCCGCGGACGTTTTCTCGACAACCTCCACGACGGTGGCCGCAGCGGCTTCGCTGCCTTTTTCATCCACTTCTATCATGGCATCATGGATGACCCGGCTGATCTTTAGTTCATCCGTGGGATTGGAAAACAGCTTGGTGAAGTTTTCCCTGCTAAAGGAGAAAGGCTTTACCAATCCCATTTCTATGAGATCGTCCTTCATGTTGCCCATCTTCTGCCGCAGCTTGAATTTTGGCATTTTCAGAATCAGATTCGTCTCGGTGCTGTTTCTGCGCCATGATTGGATGTTTTCCCAGTTTACGAGCTGGGCGATCTCATTGATATTGCCTTGTGGATGGTAGAGGACTCCCATGCTGTATTGGCCGGTGCTGTAGGGGATTTCTATGTATTGGAAGCCATTGACAAAAGCCACCTTAAACGTGGAAGCTTTTCCAAGATCCATCATGTCTACTTGTACGCTTTGGCCGGGGGCAGGAAAAAATGGCTCCTTCTTGGTGTTTTTTGCTTCAAACTGGTATTTCCAGTCTGCCTTGAAATAGATGGCGTTGACCAGGTACATGACGGCATTTTCAGGAATTCTGTCCAACATATCCTGAATTAGGTTGTTGGTCTGCTTTTCGATCCAATCGTTGATTATGTTAACAGATTGCGGATCCAGCATGTCCAATCCCGCGATCTCTGCATCATAATATTCCTGTGCTGTCTGTTTGAAGGGAACCTGCACTTGGTATTCTTTTTTGTACCAAATGGCATTGGCAATGGCCAATTTGACTTTCGGATCTACTTGCAGTAAAAATTCCCGAAGATCTCTGCTGCCAGCGTTTGCTTGATCGAGGCTGATGTTTCCATAGCGCAGTACATCGACAAATTCCTTCAGCACATCGCCCTCATTGCCGTTCATGGTCATGGAAAGTGCCTGATGGATACTATAGGGGCTGAAGAATTGGTTGGTTTTCGCCGGGTCGTAAAGCTGCTGGAAAAGATCCAAGGCAAACTTGCCGCTTGCATCGGACAATTCGACTTCTGCAGCGGATAGGGTACGGAGATTTGGTTCAATGGGCTTCAGGTCTTCGGAAGGCTGGCAAGCCGCCAAAAAGACAAGCACAGCCGCAATCAGAATTTGGTAGGTTTTCATGGGTAATGGATTTGTATTCCTATGACGGCTTACTCGTTGGAAACGCTACACGATGCACTGAAAGTAGTGATCATTGTGTCGATAAATCCAATGCCCTTTCCACATCTTGGATAATGTCGTCCACATGCTCAAGGCCTACCGAGAGGCGCACCAAGCCGTCTGAAATCCCCACCAGTTGCCGCTCATCCACGGTAAGTTTGCTGTGTGTGGTGGAAGCCGGATGCGTCACAATGCTGCGGCTGTCGCCAAGATTGGGCGTGATAGAGACCATCTGAAGGGAATCGATAAACCTTTGGGCACGTTGGATACCTCCTTTTAGGGAAAGCGTAATGATGCCTCCTCCTTGCTTCATTTGTTTTTTTGCCAGGTCAAACTGTGGATGCGAAGGAAGGAAAGGATATTTCACAAAATCCAAATGTTTGTTTCCCCCGAAGTATTGTGCAACCCGGAGTGCATTGCTGCAATGCCGATCCATGCGGACAGCCAGGGTTTCCATGCTTTTGGCGAGCATCCAGGCATTGAAAGGGGAGAGGGCCGGGCCGGTATGCCTCGCAAAGAACTCCACTTCCTTGATCAGTTCTTTTTTCCCCAAAATCAATCCGCCCAAAACGCGGCCTTGTCCATCGATGTACTTGGTAGCCGAATGTGTCACGATATGTGCACCCCATTTGGCAGGCTGCTGTAGGTAGGGTGTTGCGAAGCAGTTGTCGACCACCAAAATCAAGTTATGTGTTTCGGCGAATTTACCTGCCCATTCGAGGTCTATGATCTCCAAACCTGGATTGGAGGGGGTTTCGATAAAGAGCATCTTGGTGTTTGGCCTCAGGAGGCTTTCCCAGTTTTGGATATCCGAAATGTCCCCATAAGTGGAGGTAATGCCCCATTTTGGAAACACGCGGGTCAATAGCTGGTGGGTAGATCCAAATAGCGATCTGGATGCCAAGACATGGTCACCTTGCTGCAGGAGTGCGGCAATGCTTCCAAACATCGCGGCCATCCCTGAAGCTGTAGCAATTCCGGCTTCGGTCCCTTCTGCGGCACAGACTTTTTGGATTAAGTCGGAAGTGTTGGGATTGGCGTAGCGGGAATAGATATTTCCCTCGATCTCCTCCGCAAACATTTGACGGGCTTCCTCAGCTGATTCGAACGTGAAGCTTGAGGTAAGGTAAATCGGGGCGGAATGTTCCCTTTGGTTGGATTTGGAAGTGGAAAGCCGTATGGCGTCAGTTTCGAAATGGGACATAGGTTTGGAGTGGGGAGTAATTATTGGTTGGTGGTAAATAGACAATAGTCCATAGACGATAGTCCATGGTTGGTGGGTTTCGGATTGGAAAGTCTTTGTATAATCCTCAGGGAAAAGGCCTCAAGCCTAAAAAAATCCAGTGATCGAAGTTGGCTAAGAACAGAAAGCTTTGTCATAATCTCCAATTTATAGTTCCCAGATGGGCAGGTTTTGGCACCTTTTCATAGTTTTTGAATGGTTGCCAGAGGGTCGTCGAGCCTGTTCTCTCGCCTCTTCTTTATAAATCAGTTTCCTGAAGTGCTGCAAAGTAATGCATCAGGGCTTGGAATTGCAAGGATGTGGGGAAATTGATTTGAACTTGAGATGGGAGATATGAGATATGAGATACGAGATGCGAGAGACAAGAACCAAGAAGCAAGAAGCAAGAGGCAAGAGGCAAGAACCAAGAAGCAAGAGAAAGAAACGTAACTCGGATTTAAGGTCGGGTATCGGGAATTCAATCCCTGGAGTCTGATTTGGGAAATCTTGGGTGAATTTTTTGGCTACGGACCCTTGACCCCAATCCCTTCCATAGACGGATGTCTTTCGACCCACCAACCCAAAACCATGGTCTATGGACTTTTTACCTAATAACCAATAACCAATAACCACTAACCACCAAGTCCCTTCACTCATTGAACTGCGTCATGGTCATATGGATGCCGATGGTGCAAAAGCTAAGGCACATATCGATGGCCTTGTCCATGAAAATCGGGAGTTCGTCAAATTCCTTCGCAGTGAATCTTCCCAAAACATACTCAACCTGCCGTCCTTTTGGGAAATTATCCCCAATGCCAAACCGCAAGCGTGGATAATCCTGGCCACCAAGCAGTTCTTCGATATTCTTTAGGCCATTATGCCCGGCGGATGAGCCTTTGGCACGCATGCGCAGTTTTCCAAAAGGCAGCGCGACATCGTCCACAATCACCATGATGTTTTCCTTGGGAATTCCCAATTCCTTCATCCAATAATTAACCGCCTTCCCGCTGAGATTCATGTACGTGGTGGGTTTGATCAAGTGAATCTGCCGGCCCTTGTGTTTGAATTCGGCGGTAAAGGCAAGGCGGTTGCTTTTCCAATCGGCGCCTTCCCGGTCTGCCAAGCGGTCCACAGTGAGGAAGCCGACATTGTGCCGCGTCAGTTCGTATTCGGGGCCAATATTGCCAAGACCGACGATGAGGTATTTCATGGTGTAAGTTTCTGGTAAGGTGTGCAAAAATAAAGATTCCTGCCTTTTTGGGGCAGGAATCTGATTTTGGATTGGAAGAAGTTACTATTCTTTCTTGCCTCTCAATGCTCTTGGAATACCGATAGTCGCGATGGTCACGTTTGGACTTGTAAGGATTTCAAAGCCCTCAGCCTTGACATCACTTACTCTCACTGATTTGCCCAAGTCCAAATTTGAAATATCAGCTTGGATCTTATCGGGAAGGTTTGCTGCCAAACCTTTCACTGCCAATCTTCTGGTTTTGAATTCCAACTTTCCACCTTTCTGAACGCCGGGTGCTGTACCTACGATTTCGACCGGGATTTCAAACTTGATCGGTTTTTCCGGGCTGAAAGCTAGGAAGTCGGCATGCAGCATCATTTCGCTCACTGGGTGAAACTGGGTGTCTTTCAAAACTGCCTTCATCTTTTCACCCTCGATATTCAGGTCTACGATGTGTACATCCGGTGTATAAACGAGGTCTTTGAACAAAATAGCTGGCGTGTAGAAGTGGATTTGCTCTTTCAGGGCAGGTCCATAAACTACGCATGGAACGTTGCCTTCTTCACGGATTTGGTTCAAGTCCCCTTTTTCGAGATTTGCTCTTTTAAACCCTATAATCTCTACTGATTTCATAAAATTTGTTTTAAGTGTATATAATTGATTGAAATTCTAGATGAACAACGCACTGATGGATGTATTTCCGGTCACTGCGTGGATGGCTTTGGCAAACAGATCGGCTACTGACAATACCCTGATTTTGGAAGAAGTCTGTTTCATCGGAATCGTGTCGGTGACGACAAGCTCCTTAAGGACAGAATTCTCGATATTCTCGTAGGCTTTTCCAGAGAGTACACCATGAGTGGCAATAGCCCTGACTGAGATTGCGCCTTTTTCCATCAGGATTTGGGCTGCTTTGCAAAGTGTGCCCGCCGTGTCGACCAAGTCATCGATCAATATGACGTCTTTGCCTTCCACGTCACCGATTACCTGCATCGATGCGACTTCGTTGGCCCTTTTTCTGTGCTTATCACAGACAACCATTTCTACTTCGAAATGCTTTGCATATGCCCTTGCCCGCGCGACTCCGCCCACATCCGGTGCAGCGAAAATCATGTTGTCAAGGTTCAGCCTTTCCAAATAGGGCACAAAAATAGCTGATCCGTTCAAATGATCCAAAGGTATGTCGAAAAAACCCTGGATTTGTCCAGCATGGAGGTCACAGGTCATGATTCTATCTGCGCCAGCTGAGGTAAGCATGTTGGCAATCAATTTGGCGGCAATCGAGACCCTCGGTCTATCTTTTCTGTCCTGACGGGCATATCCATAATACGGGATTACGGCACATACCTTGTACGCACTGGCCCTTTTGGCCGCATCGATCATCAGGCAAAGTTCGAGGAGATTGTCCGCCGTGGGGTTGGTGGATTGGATCAAAAAGACCGTGCATCCTCTGACTGACTCGTTGAAGCTAGGGGAAAGTTCGCCGTCGCTGAATTTCGACATGGTCAGGTCGCCAAGTCGTTTTCCATAGTATTTGGCGATTTTTTCTGCAAGCTGAAGGCTATTGGTACCGGAAAAGAGTTTGACCTCTGACATATTTTGATGGCTGGTTTTCGGTTGGGAAGGATTTGTTTTGCGCTTGGAGCAAAGGTAGATAAAATTGATTTGTTTAAGTATTTACCTACATCGATTCTGATATTTTATTTGGTTTTTTGAGCAATCAGTTCATTTCCACTCAGAATCCCAAGCAAATCATATTTATTGAGTGTGAGACAAAAATCTATATCCGCCTCGATATTGTGATTCTGCAGCCGCTTGGCGTGCGACGCTTGTCCCAAGAACAGGTTGAGGCGATGGGCATTGTCCTGATAAAGGTTTTTCATCGCGAAAACCGTATCACAGTCCGTGTCAAACTGCGGGAAAAGCAAACCCGCCAAAGCACCCGCATACAGCGAATCCTCCAAGTTGAACTTTCCTTTCCATCCTGCGCACAGGATCAAGACATCCTCGGGAAGTCCGATCAAAAAATCTGCCGTTGCCTTTAGGTTGACGAATGCGCCGATAATCACCCTTGTCGCCTCAGCCTTCGTTTTCTCTATGGCAAGGGTGCCATTGGTGGTGGTCATGGCGATTTTCTTGCCCGCATAGGCACCATCCAAATAGGCAATCGGGGAATTCCCCAATTCAAAACCATCCGCGGTCAGCCCGTTGCGTTCGCCGGCGATCACGTAGCCCTCGGCGGCTTTGGCACGGCAGCTTTCCAAATCCATAAAGGGGGTGATCGAGGCTACGCCATTGGCCAAGGCGGCCATCATGGTCGAAGTGGCCCGGAAAATGTCCACGATCACCACGTTTTTGCCTGCTACTTCATACAAATGCAGCAGTTCTGGACTGACGCAGATTTCTACTTTTTTCATAGGAGCTTGGAAATGGTCTTGGCTTCGGATGCTCACTTCTTGTAAAGTGGAAGTTTTTCGACCTTCGCGGCCAGGTTTTTGTTCCGCACGGTGATCGCAATTTCGGTACCGGGTTGGGCATACTCTGACCGGACGTAGCCAAGGCCTACGCCGACTCCCATGGTTGGGGAAATGGTACCGGAGGTCACCTCACCGATGGCTTCACCCGCCGCATTGACGATGGGGTAGTGGGCACGGGGAATGCCTTTTTCCTGAAGGATAAAGCCCACCAGCTTTTTGGAAACACCCGCTTCTTTTTGTTTTTTCAGGTTTTCCGAGTTGATAAAATCCTTGGTGAACTTGGTGATCCAACCCAATCCGGCTTCCAAGGGCGATGTCTCATCGTTGATATCGTTGCCGTACAGGCAATAGCCCATCTCCAAGCGCAGGGTATCTCTTGCACCGAGGCCGATTGGCTTGATACCATGGGACTTTCCTGCTTCAAAAATGGCTTTCCATACCCTTTCCGCATCCTCGTTTCTGACATAGATCTCAAAGCCGCCTGCACCGGTATAGCCCGTGCCTGAGATGATCACATCTTTGGCCCCGGCAAAGTCGCCCACGGTGAAGTGGTAAAACTTGATCGCCGACAAATCCACCGCGGTCAGGGATTGAACCGCCTCGGCGGCTTTAGGCCCTTGTATCGCAAAAAGCGAGATTTCATCGGAGATGTTTTTCATGTCGGCACCCATGGTGTTGTGTTGCTTCACCCAGTTCCAGTCCTTTTCGATATTGGAAGCATTGACCACGAGCATGTATTTTTCATCTTCCAATTTGTAAACAATCAGGTCATCGACGATACCGCCTCGGTCGTTGGGGAAGCAGGAGTACTGCGCCTGTCCGATGACCAACTTGGATGCGTCGTTGGAAGTGACTTTTTGGATGAGATCCAAGGCTTTGGGGCCGCTGATGATAAATTCCCCCATATGGGATACGTCAAAAACCCCAACCCCTTCGCGCACGGTTTGGTGCTCTTCGATATCAGAACTGTACCTGACGGGCATATTGAATCCGGCAAATGGAACCATTTTGGCTCCCAAACTGACATGGAGGTCGTTGAGGGGGATGTTTTTGATATTTTCTGTCATGACGAGGGTTTATTTTCTGGCGGCAAAGGTAACAAAAGGCCGCCAAGGTACTAACAAAAAAGCCGGCTGTTGGGCCGGCGATTGGATGGTTTTTTTTAGACCGAGAAACTTTCCCCGCATCCGCAAGTGCGAGAGGCATTGGGGTTGATGAATTGGAAGCCCTTGCCGTTGAGGCCATCGGAAAACTCCAAAACAGTCCCCGCCAGGTACAGCAGGCTTTTTCTGTCGACGATGATTTTGATGCCCTTGTCCTCAAACACGTGGTCCGTCTCCACTACTTTCGCATCGAATCCAAGGTCATACATCAGGCCCGAACAGCCGCCACCTTTGACAGAAACCCGGATGTTTTCGTCCGAGCTGCGTCCTTCCTCCTGCCTAAGCGTCAAAATCTGGTCTTTGGCTTTTTCTGAAACTGTGATCATATGGAAGTGAGTTTTATGCTTAATTTGGCAAGCAATGAGTGAACATGCTTGTTTTTGAAATGATTCAATACAAATGTAAAAAATTATCAGGATGAGAAAAATCGAGCATTTGGGTATCGCCGTCCGTGACCTCAAAGCAGCCAACGAGTTGTTTGCAAAACTGCTCGGAAAGGCACATTACAAGGAGGAAGGCGTGGAAAGCGAGGGCGTGAGGACCAGTTTTTTCCAAGTCGGGGAGACCAAGGTCGAATTGTTGGAAGCGACGCGGTCGGACAGCCCGATCGCGAAGTTTCTCGACAAGCGGGGCGAGGGCATCCACCACATCGCCTTTGACGTCGCCGATATCTATGCGGAGATGGAGCGGCTGAAAGGCGAGGGCTTCGAAATCCTGCATGAGACCCCCAAAAAGGGCGCCGACAACAAGCTGATCGTATTCCTGCATCCCCGCAGCACCAACGGCGTCTTGGTGGAACTGTGCCAGGAGATTGGGGGGTAGGGTTCGGTGGGATTAACTAACGGCAGCCGTAACACGCAGTCGGAATGAAATTATGATGAAAAGTGGCGGTTGTAAAATCTTGTTGAAAATTCTATCTAGAAGGAAAACAATATGATGATTGAAAAAGTACTCATCTCCTTTTTGTTTTTGGTGACCAATTTTACCGTGTATTCCTTAATGCAAGCCAGAGCCAAAAACTCATACAGATTGTTGTTTCTAGGATCTGTAATGATTGCCTTTTTTTTAATTCTGATCCAGACTGATGTTGTAGTTTTTCAAACCATGCCGAAAAGCACTTTCAACGGATTGTTGTTTTTCTCACTTGCGTTGCCAATTTTCCGGACACTTTCAAAAGTCCAATTACTCATTTTTGGGAAGAAAATTGATGAATCCTTTAAACCAGGTTATTCCAAGATAAAACCTGCAATGGAATTTATGTTCTTCAAATTGATTTTTGCAATGGTTTTCGTTTATCAACTTTATGTTGTTTGGGATGAAGCGGCTTCATTTAGGAAGTCTTTAGAATTGCCGTGATTTGGCCCAGTCTGAGTGAAAACTGACGAATGCGCTAGGTGTATTCCGTTCGATATCTATACTGAAATCTTCTCCACCTGTGATTAGATTGGTGTGGCGGCTGGGCGTATCCCGATGCCAGTCGACGATGCAATTTCGCCTTTCTATTTCTATGAATTTGTAATTCACCTGCCCTTCAACTATATTCCGTTGCGGTATTTGGGGGGTCATTTCCAATCACATCCCGATCGTTTTTGTGGATGGTAGAAATAGGAGGGTGGAATATCTCAGCGATGAACATCTGGATCCAGAAAGTAGGTTTATTTAGGGGTAGCTATTCCAGTTGCATCCGCCATTTTATAGATAATCAAGGCAGGAATGGATAACCAAATCGAAATTTATCAAGGGAGTGACGGTCAGACTCAAATCGAGGTGAAGTTTGATCAAGAGACGGTTTGGCTGAATCAGAAGCAAATGGCAGCTCTTTTTGAAAAAGACTCAGACACTATTGGCTTACATCTAAAGAATATCTACAAAGAAAAGGAGTTGGAAGAAAGTTCAACTACCGAGGAATCCTCGGTAGTTCAACAAGAAGGCGGGCGAATGGTTAGGAGGAAAGTTAAATTCTATAATCTGGATGCGATTATTTCAGTTGGATATAGAGTGAATTCTAAGCGAGGGATTCAATTTCGTCAATGGGCAACGAGGCAACTAAAGAATTATCTCATACAGGGCTACGCTATCAACGAACAAAGACTGGCACAAAAACAGCAAGAAATCCGGACACTTAAGGATGGAATCAGAATTCTCAGTAGAGTTATAGAACAAAAAGCCGATGATGGGAATTTGGTTTGGCTAAATCACTTCGCCAAAGGTCTCGAACTTTTGGATGATTATGATCATGAGAATCTGGATAAAAAGGGCTTAACCAAAAGGCAAGCAATCTACCCAACTGTAATGGATTACCAGCGTATAGTTCAATCACTGAAATCCGAATTTGAATCCGGAGTTTTTGGGAAAGAAAAGGATGGAAGTTTTGAAAGTGCAATAGCCCAAATTGGTAAAGGTTTTGGTGAAGAAGATTTTTACCCAACCCTAGAAGAAAAAGCTGCTACACTTCTTTATTTGATTATCAAGAACCATGGTTTTGTGGATGGAAATAAACGAATAGCAGCGGCATGTTTTCTTTTCTTTCTGCAAAAAAATGACCTGCTTCGAGACCGGAATGGGGAAATAATTATCAGTAACGATGCTTTGGCCAGCTTGACCTTGTTTATTGCTTCCAGCAAACCAGAGGAGATGGATACAGTTAAGAAATTGGTAATCAGTGTTTTAAACAGGAACCTAATTTAGAGGAACCCTTCACCTGGATAAAAATGATGTAGGCGCTAGGCATGTCCCGTTCGCTATCGACGATGCAATTTCGCCTTTCTATTTTTATGAATATGTAATTCTCCTTCCCTTCCACTAAAGTCAGTTGTGGTATTCTGTAGGGTATTCGATTTAAAAATCGGGTTGAAAACATTAGTGGAATTGCGTGTTGAAAGCTATCGGCACCCGCCCAGTCCACGGCTGAAAATCTATAATTCGTACCAGGCGGTTTTCCATCAAAAGACTCAGTAGAATAGTGCAAATAATTATTGGAATTATTTTTGAATAAATAAAAATAATTTATAAATATGATAAAAAATATGAATTTAAAAAAATCCTAACCTGTACAGTGTTTGAGTTATAAATTAGGCTATACATACTCACGCCCCTAAAACCAAACCACATTTTGCTTCCGATTTTGATTTCAGTTTTTTAGTTCCCAGTAGCTTTTTTCCATTTGAAAATCAGTCAAGTGCCGCGTATTTGGTAAGCTTCATTATTGGATTTTGTAACAATTGCGAGTAGCAGTTGGAATTCTTGCAAACATTTTCACAGTCCGTTTTAGTTGATTTCTGTTTTTCCCCTTTTCAAAGGAGGTTGCCGAAAATCCTTCAAAAGAGTAGGTCAAAACTTCAAATTCAATCACAATGAAAACCCTCAATTTCCAGAAAAATGGCACGGCGATTTGCCTTGTCCTCATGTTGCTTTTTGCTTCTTGTCAAACTGAAGAACCTAACCATGTGTCGGTAGTCGAGAAGGACTCGATCGTCACTGCTGAAGCGGAGCTAACGGATCCTACAGCAAGGATTAATCCATCGGCTGTATTTCCTGTTACGGCCCATCTCTTTGGGAAATCCACCGCTGATTGGGCTGAAATTTTCGGAAAGACCGTCATTTCCTTGGATTGTGAAAGTGTAAATGCCAATGGACTTTTGCCTTTGGCCGACAAAGTGGTGGCCCCTTTTGGTTCCCTAGGAAGTGCCCCCGCCGAGTACACGATTTCCAAAGATACGTATGTATTCCTCTCTCCACTTTTCATGTTCAACGATTATCCCTGTCCAGCAGAGTTTGAGTGGGAACCCGCGGAGGGACAGAGTATTGAAGACTTTTTGGAACAAACGGCCAAGGGGATAATCGATCCGTTCGAGTCCGTAACTGTAATTATAGATGGTCGTGAAATTGAAAGTATCGAAAAATACAGACAAAATACCGGCGTGTTCATCTTTACAGGAAATCCCGAACTAGCCCAATGCTTTGATCCCTGCGTTACAGGGAGTCCGCAACAGGGATTGATGGATGGGTATTTTATGATGCTCAAGAAGTTAGGACCAGGCAAACACACGATTGTGGTAAAAGGTGAATTACCGGCTGAGGATTTTCAATATGAGGACACGATTATCATAAACGTATCGAAATAGGCGCGGTAATGAAAGCGGCAGCTTTGGTCTTTTCAATTCACGATTTGTATGTGTACATATGTACCCGGTTTGGGTGGAAAAAGATTAAGGCAGAAGGTGTAGGTCGTTTCTACACCTTTTTTTTTTTTTAGGAGAATTTTTGATTCATTTCTTTGGGATTTGAAATGATAATCGGATAGGTGCATCCTCATCCAAATGGGTGCCGCGTTTGGGAATTAGGCGTATCTTTGCGGTTCCATTTACTTGAAATCGAAACCCCAATGTCAAAGGACAGAACTGAAATAAGCGAAATCGGCGAGTTTGGCCTGATTGATTTGTTGAACCAAAGGATTTCCATTAAGAATGCTTCCACGCTCAAAGGTATCGGAGACGACGCTGCCGTCATCGATGCGGGCGAGCATGTGAAGGTCCTGACGACGGACTTGCTCTTGGAAGGGGTGCATTTCGACCTATCCTATGCGCCACTGCAGCATGTTGGATTCAAGACCGTCGCTGTAAACGTATCGGATATCGCCGCGATGAATGCGATCCCAAAGCAAATCACGGTCAGCATCGCTTTGTCCAATCGGTTTTCGGTAGAGGCTGTCGAGGCTTTGTACAGCGGTATCAACGCCGCCGCCGCACACTATGGCATCGATGTGGTAGGAGGGGATACCACCGCGTCTAGGTCGGGATTGTTGATTTCGATCACGGCCATCGGGGAAGCCAAAAAGGAAGATATTGCTTATCGCTCGGGTGCAAAACTCAACGATATCATCTGTGTCACGGGAGATTTGGGAGGGGCGCTCGTGGGTCTCCAAATCCTCGAAAGGGAGAAGCAGGTTTATCTAGCTAATCCCGATATGAAACCAGAACTCGAGAAGTACAACTACGTGACCGCCCGCCAACTCAAACCCGATGCGCGGATGGATATCATCCACGAATTCAGGGATTTGGGTGTCGTGCCCACAAGTATGATTGATGTTTCAGATGGCTTGGCTTCGGAGCTTTTCCACATCGCAAAGGCATCCTCAGCGGGCATCACCATCTTTGAGGACAAGCTTCCCATCGACAAGCAAACCTATGAGACGGCGGTAGAATTGGGCCTGGACCCCATTACCTGCGCGCTCAACGGGGGCGAGGATTACGAATTGTTGTTCACTATCGACCAAAAGGACTTCGCAAAACTCGAAAAGCATCCCGATATCCACTTCATCGGCTATATCTCAAAACCCGAGGAAGGGAAAGTGATGGTCACCAAAAGCGGCACGGTAGTGAATTTGAAAGCACAGGGTTGGAAGCATTTTTAGAGATGGAGTTAGCAATCGTCAAGCGATGCTAATCCTTCGGCGGCTTTCGGTGCCAGTAGGATGCCAAGATGGATCCAGTGATATTCATAAACGGCCCAAAAACCGCTGAAGCCAAACCCACGGTTGCGATCTTGCCCATTTCCTTGGCTATTCCTGATGCCAATCCGGCATTTTGCATACCGACTTCCAAAGCGATTGTTCTACAGTCACGCTCGTCCATCCGGAGCAGTTTGGCAGCCCAGTAGCCCAAGGTATAGCCTGCGAGGTTGTGGAAAACCACCAGCAAAATCAGGATCGGTCCGATATTCAACAGGCTTTCCCTTCCAGCTGCCGTGATAATGGTAATGATCAATGCGATCCCGATCATGGACAGTAAAGGCATGGCCGCATCGAGCCATTTGACTTTTCCACTGAGAAACTTATTGAATAAAAGACCTCCTCCAATTGGGATGATCACGATTTTGATGATATCCCAAACCATTTTCATGACATCCACTTCCACAAATTCCCCAGCCAAAAAGCCCATAAGCGCAGGTGTGAAAAAGGGCGCCAGGATCGTAGTGAATGCCGTGATGGTGATCGAAAGCGCCAGGTTGGCTTTTGCCAAGTAGCTCATTACGTTGGATGCCATCCCGCTCGGAGAACATCCGATGAGGATGATGCCCGCGGCGATTTCGGGTGGAAATCCGCTCAGCTTGGCCAAAGTGTATCCAATAAATGGCATGATAGTAAACTGGAGCATGATCCCGATGATAACTCCTTTTGGCATTTTGACAACGCCGGCAAAATCACCTAGACTCATGGACGTCCCCATTCCAAACATGATGATCTGGAGTAGCGGCACAATGAGACCGCTGAGTTTGTAGTCTCCCACTTGTACGAAAACATCGGGATAAAACATGGCGGCAGTCACGCAGGCAAAGATCATTACGGTGTAAGTAAAGCCTTTCAACTTTTCGTGACCACGGAACATAATGCCAATTGCTATCAAAAAAAGGATCCAAAATGGACCCGAATCACTCACGCTCTGAAACAGGCTCACGCCAAGGGAAATCAATAGGAAAATGGCCGCAAGAATAGTGGCACTTTTGATTACTGAATTTTTCAAGGATGCACAGTTTTATTTGGTAAACAATTCTAACAAAAATATCCGAAAACCGGGATTGCTCCCGGCTTTCGGAACCCACTATAACCCAATCAATCTGCTTAACTCCAAGTCCTGTCCCAGGAACGTCTCTCATCCCACTCTGTCGTTGGTGCAAAGTAGGTAGAGTCTGATTTGTGAAGGTGCTGCTTCACGACTTCATCATTCAATTCAATTCCGAGTCCAGGGGCTGTTAGGGGTACATTCGCATACCCTTTTTCGATCATTTTGCCTCCCCAGGTGGTCTTGACGAGGTCTTCCCACCAGGCGAGGTCCACGGAATGGTGTTCCAGGGAAAGGAAATTTTGTGTTGCCGCTGCGCAGTGCACGTTGGCCATAAAGGATACAGGCGTACCTGCCTGGTGCATGGCCATGGCTATTCCAAATTCTTCTGCGTAATCTCCGATCCGCTTTGTTTCCAGAAGACCACCGGAGCTTGCCAAGTCCGGATGGATGATATCCACTGCATGGTTGTGGATGATATCTTTGAAGTTTTCTAAAAGATAGATATCCTCTCCGGTCGTTGTCGGTGTCTCTAGTGCTTCGGTAATCGTCTTGTGTTGTTGCCAATATTGCCATGGCACCATATCCTCCAGCCATGCCAATCTGTACTTGTCCAGTGCTTTTCCGAGTCGGATACAGTTATTCATGTCGATGTGCCCATAGTGATCTGTGGAAATTGGAATCTCATAGCCCACCATATTTCTAATGGCATCCACTCTTTTTGCCATTTCCTCGATGCCTTTTTCTGTAATCTGAATGCCGGTAAAGGGGTGCTTGGTGTTGGAGTATGACATGTAGCCTCCCTGATAGGCATTCGACCCTTGTTTCATAATTTCAGGGTTCACGATGCAGCCTGGAATGTCGATGATATCGCGGATGGAGACGTCCATTTTCAACCAGGTATAGCCTTGTGTTTTAGTTCGGTAGAGGATGCGCTCTTTTTGTTCTTCCGGATTTTTGCCTTCGGGGGTGTCGGCGTATAGCCTCACCTTGTCGCGATATCTACCTCCCAGTAGTTGCCAAGCCGGCACGTTGTAGGCCTTTCCGCAGAGGTCCCAAAGCGCCATTTCCACGCCGCACACGCCACCTGCCTGTCTTCCTTGTCCGCCAAACTGCTTGATGATCTTGAAGATTCTCTCCACGTTGCATGGGTTTTCTCCCAAAATTCTGCTTTTCAGCATCAGGGCATACCTAGGATCTGCACCATCGCGAACCTCCCCAAGTCCATAAATGCCTTGGTTTGTATCTATTCGGATGATAGCGGTCCTTCCCAAAACGGTTGTGACACAGTATCTTAAATCTGTGATTTTCAGGTCGCTGGGTGCCGATAATTTATTCACCTTTGAGGTGGTTTCGGCCATGGTATCTTCCATGCCAAGCCCCATCAGCGCAGAAATGCTCAGCCCGCCCAGGGCAGTCTTTTTGAGGAAATCCCTTCTATCCGACCGTGTACTTGGACTCTCTGTCTCCTGTTTTCTTTGGAGCGCATAGTTCTTTTCAGTTTCCTTGGTTTCTGCAATGATGTTTTGAAGAACACTTTTCATAGTTGTTATCGTTAAGTTGAGTTTATTGAATTGAATTTATTTCCGCTCGGAATGGGGCTACCAAGTCCTCTCCTTGAGGAATTTGTCGAGTTCTTCCCGACTCATTGGCAGATCCTGTTTCTTATTCACCCAGTCGAGGAAATCCTTCACAATATCCTCGCTCCATTTGCTGTCGATCTGTCCCGCGCTGTATTTGCCTTCCTTGAGCCTTTGGATTCCAAATTGGTCACGTAGCATGATAAACTCAGCGTTAATTACGCAATCTGCAAGCAAATGGGCGGGGATGAAGATCACCCCAAACCTGTTTGCCAGTACGGCGTCACCTGGAAGAACTGTCGCCCTCCCGACCCGGATGGGGTAATTGATCGTCGTGAGCATCATCTGTTGGATGAAGGATGGGTCGTGCCCCTTGATCCAACCATTGAATCCATTGATAGAACTGAGGCCTTGCATATCCCGGACCGAGCCGTAGAATATGACGCCACGCTTGGATTTGGCATAAATCGCATTGCCAAGGTTATCTCCAATCAATGTGCCGTCGACGATCTTGCCGTAGCCGTCGGCGACATAGATATCACCTTCTACAAGTTTGTCGATTGGCCAGGAGTTGGTACCGCCTGCCTGCACCCTGCCTTCGTTTTTACCGATTTCCTTTACCAAAGTATTGAGATCGTCTCGAAGGGGCATGTATTGCGCTGTCAGGGCACGGCCGGTCATGACCCGGTCGTCGTGGATGATGATCCAATCGTTTTCAAATTGGTTGTGGTATCCTTTTCCCCGCAAAAAGCCCCAAGCTTCCTCCATAGAGACCTTTTCCAGGCGTTTGAGCAAATTGTCCGGGACTTTTGGCCGGCCGTCGGGAAATCGCTCCCCGGTCCATTGGGAAGTCAGCATTTTGACTTGGTCAGGCGTTGGGCTTATTTGTTGGGCATGTCCTGTGGAAAACATCCAAAGGAATAGCGCCGCTGCCAACATGTAGGTGTGTTTTTTCATATCGGTTATTTTAGGTTAGTTTAAATTGAGTTTGGTACATACATCGAATCAATGATTGATCAATTCGGAGTTTATTCGAAAAAAGGAATATCCTTTACTGCCCATTTTCTCATGCCCTCTTCATTGATTTCGACGCCAATTCCAGGTTTTTCCGAAAGCGTAATGAAGCTCTTTTCGGTCCTTGGGCCATCGTACGTGACGATGTCCTGCCAAAGTGGGTCCGTGTCCATGTAGATCTGCCATTCCATAATCTGGAAGTTTGGAACGGAGGCGCATACATGGCATGCGGCCATCGCACCGAGAAAAGAGGCGACCATGTGTGGCGAGAATGGGACATAGTACAGATTCGCGAGGTTGGCGATTCTCTGGGCTTCGCCAAGACCACCGGCCTTTTGGATATCAGGCATGATGATGTCCACAGCCGATTCTGACAGCAGCCGGGTAAATCCGTAAGCCAAATAGATGTTTTCTCCGGTGCAGATAGGCGTGCTGGTTTGGGAGGTGATGGATTTGTACACTTCTGGATTATCTGCCGGAATGGGTTCCTCTAACCACATCAGATTCAGGTCTTCGTACATTTTTGCCATCTTCAGGCCTGTAACCGCATCGTATCGGCCGTGCATGTCTACGCAGATGTCAATATTTGGACCTACAGCTTCGCGGACTGCCGCGATCGCGTTGTACATCCGATCAATCTCCATGGGGTTTGCCGTCCAGTTGAAGCGGTCGTACTTATTGGGGTCACGTCCATCGTCCACGTCAAACTTGACTGCATTATAGCCTTTGGAAACCGCGTTCTTCGCTGCTGCGGCATAATCTGCTGGGGTTGGATTTGTGGAAGTGTACAAGGCAGTATCGCAGTAAACGCGGATTTTGTCGCGGAATTTCCCCCCTAGTAGCTGATAAACCGGAACGCCAAAAACCTTTCCCGTAATGTCCCAAAGTGCGGTCTCGATCGCCGTCAATACGGCGACGAACACACCAGACTGTGCCCCGCCGAAGAAAGCACCTTTCCGAAGCTGTTCGGCAAGGCGGTTGGGATTGAGTGGGCTTTGGCCTTTGATAAAATTACCGAGCCTCTGGACCAGAAAGTAGGTGCCGTGGATCGCATCCACTGCTTCCCCACAACCCCAAACGTCTTGGTTGGTATATATTTTGACATATAGCGCGCCACGCACATATCCGCATTTGACATCCGTGATTTTCAGGTCCGATGGGTTGGAGTAGGGGTTTTGCCTGTCTACCGCGGCTTGTAGGCCCTGCCCCAAATTGCTGAAGAGTGCGGTGCCTGCGAGACCGGCGGCCAATCCTTTTTGGAAGAAGGACCTTCTGCTGTTTTTGCTTTTTTCCATGTTTAGAATTTTTACTTAATCAAATCTTTAACTCGATCCATTTCATCAAAAGAATGGAACGTTCGCTACGGCGTATTTTTTGATCGCTTCTTCATTTGGGGTCACGCCCACCCCTGGCCGGTCCGTGAGATGGATGTAGCCGTCTTTGATCAGCGGTGCTTCCAAAATGAGTTCGTCCCACTGCTTCCATTTGCTAAACCAGTGCCATTCCAAGCAAAGGAAGTTGGAGATTGCAGCGCAGCAATGGCAAGCCGCCATCGCCCCAAATTGTGAAGCGACCATATGGGGAGCCACGGGGACATAGTAGAGATTGGCAAGGTTTGCAATCCGCTGACCTTCGCCGATGCCGCCACATTTGTGAAGGTCTGGCATGACGATATCCGCCGCCTTTTTCTCCAGGATTTTCCTGAAGTCATGTGCCAAATATTGGTTCTCGCCCGTGCAAATCGGAGTAGTCGTCTGGCTTGTGATTTCCCTCAGACTATCGAGATTCTCCGCCGGCACTGGTTCTTCGAGGAACATCAGCTTGAATTGTTCCATTTCTTTCGCGATTTGTATCCCCGATGGCAAATCATACCGTCCGTGCGCGTCAAGACAGAGGTCCATATTCATCCCGATCGCCTCCCTGACGGCAGTGATCTGCTTGACCATCCTGTCGATCTCTCCATTGGAAGCTGTGCGATTGAATTCGTCCTGTTTTGCAGGATCTTCCGCCCAATCGATGTCAAATTTCACTGCTGAAAATCCAGCTTTCTTTACTTCCAAAGCACCTGCTGCCATATCTTCCGGACTTTCCGATGCACTTGCACCATCGCAATACAGCCTGATTTTGTCCCGGAACTTTCCGCCCATAAGGCGGTAAACAGGCAGGTTCATGGCTTTGCCTGCCAAGTCCCAAAGTGCGATTTCGATTCCAGTGAGAACAGCGACGTACATACCGCCTTGGGCACCGCTGAAGTGTCCCCGTCTCAGGATTTGTTCTACAATCTTGTTGATTTCCAAGGGGTTTTGTCCGATCAGGAATTGGGTCATGTTGTCCCATCCTTCTGTACCCGTAGCTACGCCCCAGGTACCCCTGACGGCATCCATTGCCTCACCGTAGCCGGTTATTCCTTGGTTGGTCGTAAGTTTGACAAACATATGGGTGCCGTGACCTTTCATAAAGGCAGTCTTGACACCCGTTATCTTCAGATCCGACGGGTTTGAATATTTCGGCCCACGATCTACCGCAGCGATCAATTCATTTCCGAAACCAGGAACCAAACCCGCGGTCGCAATGCCAGCCAAGAGGCTTTTCTGAAAAAAGGAACGTCTGTTTTTGTCGGTTTTCATGATGAGGTAGGTTTATCGTCCAGGCTTTTTTACCAGGTCCTTTTTTTCAGGATTTCTTGGATTTGTTCTCTTGGGACCGGAAGCTCGTCGATATGGTCATTCAGCCATTTGGAAAAATCCCGCTCGATTTCTTCGGACCACCGTGTGTCGATCTGTCCTGCCGTGTAAACACCGGCACGAAGCCGTTCGTGACCAAACATGTCCCTCAGTCTAACGATTTCGGAAGTGATCACGACCTGTTCGGCCAAATGGGCAGGAATGAATGTCACAGCTCCATCTCGACCCAAAACCACGTCACCTGCCATTACGGTTACCTGTCTAATTCTCGTAGGCTTGTTGATGCCGATGAGCATTGTGTTCAGATCGCCGGGCTGGTTGTGGTGGGAGGGGTGGTAGGAGTTGAAATAGGAAGTGAAGCCACCTATTTCTCTCAATCCCGCGATGTCACGAATCGCGCCGTCGTAGACGATGCCATTGCCGGACTTGGCATAAATGGCATTTCCGACATTGTCGCCGATGGTGGGACCGCCATTATGGATACCAAATTGATCCACGACATAGACATCACCTTTGACGAGGAGGTCAACTGGCCAGGAGTTTTGGCCTTTTTTGCCTTCCGCTTTGCCTCGCGCATCGATGGCGTCATGGATATCAGGTCTTCCTGGCATGAATGTGGCCGTTACGGCACGTCCGATGAGGATACTATCCGGATTGATGGTCTGCCACCCGTCGGCATATTGATATTTGTAGCCTGCGTTTTTCATCACTGCCCAGGCTTCGTCGTGCGTCACCAAACGCATCCTTTTGAGGATATCGTCCGGGACTTTTGGGCGGCCATCTTCGAATCTTTCGCCTTTCCAAAGTGGCGTCAGAAAGAGCATTTCTTCCTTGGAGATTTGCTGGGCGCTGACAAAAGATGGTACCAAAAGGGAAATAACTACCACCACTATGAAATTTTTCATCGTTTTCATAGATGCAAAAGGGATGTAAGTGAATTTTTTGATTTGGAAAAAAGCGGGCTCAGGTCATGTCCTGAACCCGCTTTTTGGAGAGGCTTATTTGTTCCACCAGACTTTGGTCCCGAGGTCATCTGGACCTTGCGTTGAAATTGCTGCCTGTACATTTTCCGAGTTCACGGAAATCTCGGAATTTGGATAAGTGAGACGGTTGATAAAGAGCACTTCACGTCCTGGGAAAGGATTGGGATCAAGAGTTGGAAATCCAGTCCTTCTGAAGTTGGCAAAGGCTTCCGGGCCATTCATGAATGAGGAAATCCAGTATTGCTCATGAATCTGACGGATAGCAGTCGCGGCGTTGAATGGATTTGCGGCAAGATAGGCGTCAATGCTAGATACCGGAATGGACATGGCGGGATCATAAGATGCCATTTGAAGCATGTGCGCCCGTACGCCTTGATTGAAATAGTCCTCAACTGTTCCCGTGGTGATCCAACCCAATTGCCTTGCTTCGGCAAGCAACAGGAGCGACTGTGATGCTGTCACAATGAAATTTGGGGAAGTCAGCTTCACCATTCTTCTTCTATCCACTTGGCTGAAGTCATAAAAACTAGCCAAGCCTAGATCTGCTGCCGCCTTAACTGCACCGGTATTGTCGTTGCCCATTGGCATTCCAATCTGGAGCGCTGGGTCAAAGGTTTGTCTTTCAACGGTTTGCGTTGGTCCAGAAGTAGCGCCAACATATCTGACGGCTATAGCACTTAGCCTTGGGTCGTTGGAGTTTTTCAGGAAGTCCACAAAAGGCTTCGTCAAGTAGAAGTTGGCGGCCTCGGTTGCATTGAGCGTGTTTCCGATAGGGTTTGCGTAGTTGGCATCATGCCTGATGGTGGCATTGTCGATGTTCAAAGTGATGACACCGCCGGCAAATGCCTTCGTGACTGCTTGTTGGGCTAGGGTCGGATTGGCTTTGCTGATACGCATGCCTGCCCTCAGCAACAATGAGTAACCAAATTTTCTCCACTTCTCTACGTCACCGCCATACAAAATGTCAGCATTTTCTCTACGTCCTGAGGCATTCAATGCGGCAGATGCTTCATCCAGCTCCTTGATGATTTCGCTGTAAATGAACTCCTGTTGATCATACTTAGGGAAAAAGATCTGTTGGCCAAAGCCTACACCTGCCTCTGAGTAAGGCACAGAGCCATATGTGTCAGTCAAAACCATAAAGGCATAGGCCTGAATGATTCGGGTCATTTGCACCAGGTTACTCCTCGTGGGGTCATTTTGAAGCCGCGCCAAAGCATCTTTGGTGTTTTTGATGACGTTCCGGTAGTACTGCTGCCAGTTAGACTGGGTGGATGCCCTATTGTCCTGATTGAAGTTTGCCCCGGTGAGTACACCGGAGTTAGGGGAAATGACCTGTTGTACCGCCCCGACTTCATATACAAGAATACCGAACGAGGAAGGCGCAGAAGAAACTATAGCCTGATTGACCTGGAACATCGGATCAATCGCCGTGGCGTTTACCTTGTTGGTATTGAGGTCATCGAAATTTCGATCGCATGAGGTGCTGAATCCTAGCACCATCACTATCAACAAATATTTGAATATCGATTTCATGATTTTCCTATTTAGAATTTAACATTGAGGTTGAAACCTATCCCTCTTGTGGTTGGCAAGCCTGTTGCTTCCATACCGACAAGGTTGTCTGAGGTAAATCCAAAAGACTCAGGATCAATGTTGTCCACCCATTTTTTCAACATGAGAACGTTGTTGGCAACAAGGTTCAATCTGACGGCAGAAATTGGCCAATTTTCAGGAATGAACTTTGTGAAGTCATATCCCGCAGTCACCTGCCTCAATTTCCAGAATCCTGCATCATACACTATCGGCTCGACAAGGCCCTGTGACCTTACGATTTCCCAATAGGGCTGAACAGGCGCAACGACCGTGTTGGGTTCACCTGCTTGGTTGACACCTTCGCCAACAACGCCACCTTCACGGCCTTCCAAGGTCATTTTGTGCAATCCATGTCTGACGGCATTGAAGTTGGTGCCGGAAATCATTACACCTCCAAGTCTGAAATCAATGAGGAACGAAAAGCTGAATTGCTTGTAATTGAATGAGTTTGTGAAACCACCTATCCACCTTGGCAGGGCGCTTCCAAATTCAACCATTTCAAGTGTTCTCAAGGGAAGTCCATTTGCACCAAAGATAACTCTGCCTTGGTCATCTCTTCTGTAGCCGAATCCTGTTACTTGACCCATTTCCTTGCCGACAACCTGTCTGAGTTCTCCATTGAACACGTGGTTTCCAACGGTGATTCTTTCGCCCGGAGTGTCTGTCAGAAGGCTAAGTACCAGGGTTTTATTATATGCGACGTTGAAGGAGGATTCCCAGCTGAAATCACCCTTTTCGATTGGCACACCGGTGATCAATGCTTCCACACCTCTGTTGCGGCTGCTACCGCTGTTGATAGAGGTATTGATAAAGCCTGATGCATCGGAGATTTGCGCACTTACAATTTGGTCATTGGTGATCTTATTGTAGGCTGCCAAGTCTACCGCCAATCGGCCTTGGAAGAGCTTCGCGTCAATACCAATTTCCGTTTCTGCTACCCTCATTGGTCTCAGGTTTGGGTTAGGAAGGGTACTTCCGATTGGTTGTCCCACAGGCTGGCCGTTGAAAAGGTTGGCATTGATACCGTAGAAGAGCACGTTGGAATATGGAGCGACATCTGAATCGCTACCTACTTCCGCGTATGCCAACCTAAGCTTTCCGAAATTGAACCAAGAGTTCGTTCCAGTATTTTCTGTGAACACCCAGCTCGCTGACACGGATGGGTAAAGAATGCTTCTGTTTTCAGGAGAAAGGGTGGAGAACCAGTCATTTCTAACAGTACCGTTGACAAACAGGTATTTTTTGTAGGATACTTCAGCAAAAGCGAAGAGAGAATTTACGCCCCTTTCTACAAAGTCATATATCGGATCTTTAGCCCGTCCGTTTTGTACGGTGTAGAGGTCTCTTATAACAAAATCTGTCACCTGTGTACTCTGAAGTTCGGAGGTCCTTTTCATGTAGTTGCCACCAACGTTCGCATCTACTGCCCAGTCTCCAAATTCTTTGTTGGCAGACAAGATGACGTCAGCATTCACTTCCCTGAAGGTTCTAGCCTCTTGGGTCATAAGACCGTTGACAAATCCGGCAGGGGCTGGAGCACGGGAAGCCTGACCTGTTGGGAAGTTGTTCACCTTTTGTGTCCTTGACCAGAAGTCTTGGCCGACCCGTCCCTGAATGGAAAGCCAATCAGTGAAGCGGTAGATTGCGGTTAGGTTTCCAAATACCCTGTCGCGCTTGATCTCGTTGAACTGACGTGCCAAAGTAAAATAGGGGTTGGTCCTGTTCCGGAACCTTGAATAGACCGCTTCGTTGCCATTGGCGTCAAAAGCATTGTCCCGCAACACGTCAAACGGCATGGAGTTAGCCATATTGTAGATAGCGGTGGGAATAGAGTTGTCCTGATCTGCTACGTTTGGTGGATTGTTGTTTCTCTCGATAGAGTAGTTGATGTTCCCACTGAAGGTTAATTTTTTGTGGAAATCATGCGTGAATCCAAAGTTAAACGTCTTTCTATTGTAGGTATTGTTTGGTACGATACCCTTGCTGTTAAGGTCGGCGAAAGAAAAACTCATGCCGCCCTTATCGTTGCTGGTTTGGAGCATGATTGTGTTGGTCGTGTTTTGACCATTTCTGAAAAATGTATTGATTCTGTCTCTGACCGGCACGTAAGGTACTGTTACGCCATTAAATAAAACCTGTGTCATTCCAGGCTGGAACTTTTCACCAAATGACCATTGACCTGAAGTCGGATTTGGAGTGGTAGGTCTCACGCCATTTTCGCCTTGTCCGTATTCGTATTGGTAATCGGTAAAATCCAGCGGCTGCTCGATTGTGTGGTTGATATTATAGGTGATGCCGATTCCCTTTGCGGTTCCTTTGTTTTTGGTGTTGATCATGATGACACCGTCTTTTGCCCTCGAGCCATAGAGGGCAGATGCTGCTGCACCCTTCAGCACGGTCATGCTTTCGATGTCATCTGGGTTGATACTGCTTAGACCGTCGCCACCGTCGGAAGTGACACCGCCGCCGCCTCTTTGGCCAAAGGCATTATCTGCTCCAAGGTTACCAGGTCTGGTACCAAAATTGGTATTGTCTATCGGAATACCGTTTACGACGATCAATGGGTTATTCTGGCCTCCAATGGAGGACTGTCCCCTAATACGTACTTTGGAGGTTCCCGCAGGACCTGTACCGAGTGAAGTGATATTTACCCCGGCTACTTTGCCTTGGAGTGCGTTGATGAAGTTTGGAGTCCGGTTGATCGTGACATCATCAGAGCCCACATTGGTAGCTGAGTAACCGATGCTTCTAGAAGACTTTTGGATACCCAAAGCGGCGATAACCACTTCCTCAAGCGCTCTGGTTTCTTCCTGCATCACGACGTCAATCACCGTTCTGTTGCCAATGGCAACGTTTTGGGTCGCGAAGCCGATGTATGAGAATACCAAAGTAGAGCCTTCTGGAACGCTGAGTTTATACTTTCCGTCAATGTCAGTTACCGTGCCTACGGTAGTTCCCAATACGGAAATCGCTACACCAGGCAAAGTCTCACCTGCCGCGTTTTTCACAGTTCCGCTGACTTCAACATCCGCGCGATCGACGATGATGTCGATCTTCTTTTCACCCAAATCAGGCGAAAGTGCCTTGACGCTGATTACGTTGTTTACTTGTTTGAAATGCAGACTTTTCTTGCTTGCAATGTCCAAAAGGACATCCGCCACCGATCCACTGGTAGTGGAAAGTGAGAGGTTTGCATTGTCCCGGATGGATTTTTCGGTGTAGAAAAAGCTGTAATCTGTCTTTTCCTCGATGGCATTGAGGATAGTCTCCAGTTTTCCTTCTTTGATGTTGAGTTCAATATAGACTTCATCAATGCTCTTTATCTGGACCAAGTCGCCGTGTGCAAAGGCTGCACCGCATACAATCGTCAACAGCAGGGTTCCTAGTAAGGAGCCTCGCAGGACCATTTTCATTTTTTTTGGTAATGTTTGTAACATGTTCAGATTGGGTTATTGTCAAACTATTAATGTTCGAATCCGGCCTGACCGTGGGCTGGTAGGTCGCTTTGTTGTGGTTTGTTCCGTTAGGAAGGTTTCTCTTGATGTTTCATAGGCTTGTTTGTATTAAAGTCCAGCATTACATTTTTCGCATTTATTTCATAAGTAAAGTCAACGGAATAGCTCAATGCCTCGAGGACGTTGCTCAGGTACTCGTTGGGGCCAAATGTCCCCGAACACCGATATGTGGGCAGATTTGTCCTTGTAGGCACATCAAACTGGATTCCGTACCATCGCTCAAGTTCTGTCAAGACTTCGTTGAAAGGGACTTTTTCGAAGTGAAGAATACCGTCCTGCCAGCTAAGGGCTCCTTTCAAATCAACTTTTGATTTCAAGATTTTGGAAGTTTTTGGATCGAATCGAACACCCTCCCCTGGGTCCATCAAGATTGCGGGAGTCGATGGCAGATTGTCCTCGACTTTTACTTTTCCTGTAGCTAGGGTCACCTGTACCGGTGCTTCGGCGCCATAGGCTTTGATGTTGAAGCTTGTGCCTAGCGCAGTCGTGGTCAGGTCGTGGCTGACCACTGAAAAGGGATGCTCAGCATCTTTCACCACTTCAAAAAATGCTTCGCCTTCCAATTCGATCACCCTGTTGGTGCTGAAGTCCTGTCCGTATTTGATCTTGCTGTCGGCGTTCAAGGTTACCCGCGAGCCATCAGGTAACACGACGAGTTTCCTTTGACCAGGCGCTGTCGCCTTTATGGAAGGGGCAATTGGTTCGACATGAGCAATTGGGGGTTCTGATGGAGTCGGGTTTAACGAGAAAAATGCGAACCCAAAGGCAGTAAGCAGGACGACAGACGCCGCTACTCCAAACCAAACCTTGAATTGTATTTGTTTTTGGGGTTGAAGAGTTGGATTGATCGTATTTGGATCAACAAAACCACGGGTTTTGTTAAGGTTCTTTCTTTTTGGAGTTCGTATGTCGACTAGCTGATTTTCTTCCTTCCAAACTTCTTCGATCATGGAACCCATCTGAGCCTCACCCTCAGCAGAGTTGATCCAATCCATCATGGATTTGGCATCTTCTCTGGAAAGTTTCCTTTCAAAAAACTTCCTTATATCCTTTTGGCTGTATTTCATGAATTCCTGTTTCTATTATATAGCCACAGGTGGTTCGAATTACTTAGACCAGGGTCAAAAAAAATTTGATTTTTTTTCTAATGATGGTGTTTCGAGGCGTATTTATTGCTTAACGCATTAGAAAATTTGGAAGAAGGTCACTATTACAATAGACTTGATTGTGAGGATATGTTCGCTCAGGAGCTTTTCCTTTAACCGTTTGGTTGCGGCATAAATATGGCTTTCCACCGTTCGTTTCGAAATCCCCAACCTGCTGGCGATGTCACCTGCACGCATATCCTCGGCGGTTTTCATCATAAAAACTTCTTTCTGGGCTTTGGGAAGTTTTTGGATTAAGGAAAAAGAGTACTGCTCCATTTCGGAAAACTCCAGTTCATTCTCCGTTTCGCGCGTCTCCTCCTGGAACATTTTGAGCGAATATTTTTCGTAGGCTACTTTCCGTGCTTTTGCCTGTGCTTTTTTGATCATCATAGATTTGAGGATCGTAAGCAGGTATGCATTGAAAGATAAATCGGCCTTGAGTTGGGCGCGGTTTTTCCAAATCACCAAAAAAACCTCTTGCTGCAATTCCTCTGCATCCTCTTGGGCAAGGCCCATTTTCTTTGCTGTATTGAGGATTTTTGGGGCAAAAAAATCAAATAACAAGCTGAATGACCTTTCGCATCCTTCGCTGAGTTGCAGCACGAGAATAGAGATGTCTGATGGCTTGATTGGGTTCATTGTATAGGTTTGATTTTGTGATTTTGTGAACCAAAATCAATGTTGGCAAAGAGCCGATACACTGAAATTTTCTTTGGCCGCAAAAGCAAACCTTAATATATGCATCTTTTATTCAGATTGCAATCGTTTGCAATCGATTATATTTTTCTCTTTTTGTAAGTGAATCAATATGGCTTACCAGCGGAAAAGAAAAAAGGTGGACTCCTGATCCACCTTGACATTGATGAAGTTTTATTTTTTAGTCCTCAGGATAGGGAATGTACACGAAACTGGTAAAAACCCCATCCATTACAAATAGGCAACAAAACTCATCTGGGTTTTTGTAGGCCTTTTGGAAATCCTCCAAAAGCTCATCCGCGATGAGCTTCCGCTGTACAAACTCATCCACGTAGGTGATGTAATAATTCCAATCGAGGTTTTTGTCCTCTTTTCCCAAAAGCAATTGCCCGATGGGCTGTGTATCTTTTGATATAGGGAAGATTGGGAAATCGGAAAATTTCCTGCTGCGTACTTGGTAGGAAGCTTCCTTCAGTATATCGGAAATCTTCACAAAGTCCTTGGTAATCGTACCGAGGTACTTCCCGCTCAGTTCGGGATCGTTGAAATCTGAAATCATGGTTTGAGTCTTAGGCGTACAACGTTTTCGACATGGTAGGTCTGTGGAAACATGTCCACGGGCTGGATTTTTTCCACTTGGTATTTTTCTGCGAGCAAGGCAATATCCCGGGCTTGGGTCGCTGGGTTGCAGCTCACGTACACGATGACCGGGGCAGCGAGTTGGAGTAGCATCTTGACGACGTCTTCGTGCATGCCGGCCCTTGGCGGATCGGTAATGACGACATCGGGTTTGGGGTGCTTGGAAGCGAATGCAGGTGTCAGGATATCCTTCATATCTCCCGCATAGAAGCGTGTATTGTGGATATTGTTGATTTTGGAATTGAGCTTGGCGTCTTCGATGGCCGCTTCGACGTATTCGATGCCGATGACTTCTTTTGCTTGCTTGGCGATAAAGTTCGCAATCGTGCCCGTTCCTGTGTAAAGGTCGTACACAACTTCCTCGCCTGTCAAGCCCGCATATTCCCTTGCCACTTTGTACAGTTCAAAAGCTTGCAGCGAGTTGGTCTGGTAAAAAGACTTAGGCCCGATCCTGAATTTAAGGCCTTCCATTTCTTCTTCGATATAATCCTTCCCGGCATAGGTGACGATCACTTGGTCGTGGAACGTCTCGTTTTTCTTGAGATTGATGATATAAAGGAGTGAGGTGAGGCTTGGGAATTTTTCATGCAGAAATGCCATCACCTTCTCGATGCCTTCCGGGTCATCCTCCCCAAACTGAACAATCACCATGCTTTCTCCCGTACTTGTCGTGCGGATAATCAGGTTGCGCAAAAGGCCGACTTGGTTCCGCAAGTCATAAAAGCTCAAGCCTTCATTAAGGGCAAACTCCTTGAGGTTGTTTCTTACTTCATTTGACGGTTCGCTTTGCAGATAGCAGTGCTCGATGTCGATGATTTTGTCAAACATCTTGGGGATGTGAAAGCCAAGGGCATTCCGTTCAAACGCCTTTCCCGAGTTGATTTCCTCTCGCGTAAGCCATCGGCTATTGGAGAAAGTGAAGTCGAGCTTGTTGCGGTAGTATTGGGTTTGTGCTGAGCCGATGATGGGATTTACTTCGGGGATGGGCACTTTTCCGATACGGGTAAACTGGTCCACGACCTGCTGGCGCTTGTAGTCCATTTGGAGATCGTAGTGGATGTGCTGCCATTTGCAGCCGCCACAGATGCCGAAGTGACCGCAAAATGGCTCCACACGGTCCTTGGAGTATTCATGGAAATGAATCGCCTCGCCTTCCATAAAGGAGCTTTTGCCACGGTTGATGCGCACATCCACGAGGTCGCCAGGAGCCGCGTTTTGTACAAAGACCACCTTCCCTTCGTGATGGGCCACGCATTTTCCCTCAGCCGCTATCCGCTCGATCCGCAGGTTGTGGATCACCTTGTTTTTCATCTTTCTCGACATGGCCGCAAAAATAGGTAAAAAGGGGAGGGGCAAAGAAGCATTGGTGGAATATTTGATTCGCCTCATTAATTGTCTATTTTAAACCCCATGGAGTTAATTCTAATTAAAGGATTTGATGGTGGGGAGGAGCTGATCTCGAACTATGCAGCCTGGGAGGAAGTTGAAGCCTGTTTTGACACAATTGACTGGCATTCTTTTCACATCCTCATTTTACGAAAAGATAACCAAAATTCGGTCGATGTAGGCGGAAGCCTAGTGGACGATGGTTTGTCTGCGTCTATGATGGTAGCAGGAACAGTGCACGTTATAGAGAATCCTCCAGAGAATCTGAGAATGGCAAAGCAAATCCTTAAAGCCTATTTTGATGACTCTAAGTTGGCTTTTGAGAGATATTTCATAACCAAAGGCGACGACCCCAAGTATAAAGTCTATTCATACCAAGGAGAGTGCAGGAGGGTTAGAAGTTGGATTTATGGATTAGCTATCATAGCAATAGTAGCAATACTTGGATATCTGACGTTGGGAGATGAGCTGCGATTTATCGGCAAAGACATAGACCATGCTAGGGCTAAAGTCGTGGACATTCGACTCCAACCGTTTGGAGGCAGGTATTTTTTTCAGAAAGTCACCTATGAGTATACTCTAGATGGGGTTCCATATTCGGGTCAGTTCACGGCTGGAAAGCGTCAAGGATACATGCGACTCGGCGATGAAATAAAAGTGCGATACTTAAAATCGGAGCCGTCTGTGAGTGACTACGTGGGCAAGTTTGTGAAAGTAGAAAAGCATCGATTAAACTCAAGTGTGGAAGCGAAAAGACAAAAACACCTTGAAAAGGAACCTAGAGATAGTTTATAGGATTTGCTTTTTCTGATATTTTCTTCCCCTCCAACTTCTATATTTACCTGCAAACTTGCATTTCATGAAATTCAAAAATAAAGTTGTCCTTATCACCGGCGCCACTTCGGGCATCGGGGAAGCCTGCGCTTTTGCCTTTGGCAAAGAGGGTGCGAAGGTCCTCATTACCGGCCGTAACCAAGGCAAATTGGATGATTCGCTCCTCAAACTCCAACAAGCAGGGATCGACGCGGTCGGCATTTTGGCGGACGCAGGTTCGGAGGAAGAAAATAAGAAAATGGCCCAAGCGGCAATCAAGCATTTTGGAAAAATCGATATCCTGATCAACAATGCGGGTATTTCCATGCGGGCCCTTTTTGAGGACCTGGATTTGGATGTGTTTCGAAAGGTCATGGACACCAACTTCTGGGGAACAGTCTATGCGACAAAATTCTGCCTCCCTGAAATCATCAAAAACAAGGGATCCATTATCGGCATTTCCTCCATTAATGGCTATCGCGGTACGCCCGCCCGAACAGCCTACACAGCAAGCAAATACGCCATGAACGGTTTCTTCGAATCACTTCGTACCGAAGTCATGAAGCGTGGGGTGCACCTCTTGGTGGTCGCACCGGGATTTACAGCTTCCAATATCCGCAACAGCGCCCTCACCGCCGACGGTTCGGTTCAGGGAGAATCCCCACGCGACGAGCAGAAAATGATGACTTCCGAAGAAGTGGCTGACGCGATAGTCACGGCAACCCTGAAGCGCAAACGTGACTTGGTGCTCACCGGACAGGGCAAACTCGCCGTCTTCCTCAATAAATGGATGCCAGGAATCATGGATGGCATCGTGTACAACCACATGGCCAAGGAAAAGGATTCGCCTTTCAAGTAACCTTCGACAATGCTCAAAGATACCCTTCAGCTTTACCTCAATCGTTTGGTGGATCTTTCCAGCCGCAACAGGTCACTCTACCTTCCGCGATTGGTTCCCAGCCAAATGATCGACCTGAAGGATTTTGATTTTCTCAACCAGCATCCCGCCTATCAATACATCGAATCCTTGATCGGGCGCAAAAAGGAAATCCAACTCTTGCCTTTTTCCGACCCGAGGGACAAAAATGTCAATACCCTTTCCCAACGACTCAAACGTTTGTCGCATTTGGCCCAAATGGCAGAGGCCGAAACGGGCGAGAGAAGCCTTTACGTAGCATGGCCATTTATCGAGGGCAAAACGTTGGAAGGCCAAGTAATCCGCTGCCCACTGATGTTCTTTCCGGTAAGTTTGGCATTGGAGGGGAATCATTGGATTCTGAAAAAAGACCTTGGCGATGCGCCCTTTTTGAATCCTGCATTCCTCTTGGTCTATGCTCAGGCTTATGGAAAGGAGATGGGTTTCATCGGGGAGGACAATCCCTTGGAGGGTTTTTCGAATGATCCCCTGCTTTTCAAAAATGAGCTCTACGAATTGGTCAAGGAGCATTTCAGCCTACAATTCGGTACGGACTTGTATGAGGAAAAGGTTTCGTCTTTCCCAGACAGTGCCAAATCAGTGGACGAAGACAGGCTCCAAATAGGCAAGCTCCAATTGAAGCCATATGCGGTTCTCGGCCAGTTTTCCCAGAAAACTAGCTTTTTGATCGATGATTATCGGGAATTGCTTGCAGGGGAGGAGGGTGCCGATTTGGAGGAGTTGTTCCACAGGTATTTTTCTGCAGAGGAGGAAAAAAACACACCCGTCCGCGAAGACCAACTCTACACCGTGTTCCCCTTGGATGCCAGTCAGGAGGAAGTGGTACGTGCGGTGCGGGAAGGCAGGTCCTGTGTCGTGGAGGGGCCGCCGGGTACCGGCAAGTCGCAATTGATCAGCAACCTCGCGGTCGATTATATATCGAGAGGGAAAAAAGTTTTGATCGTTTCCCAGAAGCGGGCCGCTTTGGATGTGGTTTACAAACGCCTGGATGAAATCGGATTTGGGCCTTTTTTGGCCTTGGTGCATGATTTTCGTGCCGATCGGAAGGATTTGTACAAAAAGATCCACAACCAAATCCTTGCAGTCGATACCTACAAGGAAATGAATATCGGTATTGATGCCATCCAACTGGAGCGAGAGTTTTCGCGGCTTTCCCGTTTGGTGGATGGGCATTCGGAATACTTCGCCTCACTCAAAAAAGCACTCTTCAATACCGAGGAATGCGGCGTACCGATCAAGGAACTCTATTTGGGTTCGAAGCGGGACGAAGAGTATTTCGACATGACGCACCACTACCGGAAGTTTCCGGCCGAGAAGGCCGGTGAGTTTGCCCGCAACCTCAGCCAATACCAATACTATTTCAGAAAATTCCAATCCACCGATTCTTTTTGGCTACACCGGGTCGATTTTGGGGCTTTTTCGCCCTCTATTTCCAATCGAATCAAAGAAGTAGTCAGGGAGATAGCTGCCTTGAAGTCCGCTTTTGAAGCTGACTTTGCACATTTGGAGTCCTTTGACTTGTCGTTTCTGTTTTCATTTTTCGAGCAAAAGGACACATTGGTCAAGCTTACCAAGCTTTCCAAAGACAAGGAAATCTGGGAGGTCTTGTGGGACCTGCGGGAGATTGGGAAGGGCCAGATAGATCGGGAATGGTTGGAGGAGCATTTTGAGAAGATATTCCTGTTGTTTGACGAACACGGCATCGAATGGTACAGCAAGGACAATGAAGCCGATGAACTTTTGCAGCTGACCTTGCTTTTCAGGGAAAAGAAAAGGGGCTGGCGAAGGCTTTTGCCGGATGTGTTTGGGCGAAAGCGCTTCCACGAGGTGTACCGCCTGCTAATGGAAAATGACCTCGACAGCAACCGCTCAGGCATCGATCTACTGATCAAAAGGCTGGAAAACCGGCTGAACCTCAACCACTACTACACGATTTTGGCTGAGAAGCCTTGGTTGGATTTGCCAGCGAAACCATTCAGCGCCGATCAGTTCCAGCATTTTTCCCATCTCTACCGCCGGGCTGTCGGGGGAAAGGAAATGATGTGGAGCTTCGGTACCCTTGCAAGGTTCCTCTACGAAAAAACGAATTCTTCTACCCAACTTCTTGAGCGGATTACGATGCTCTTGCGGCATATTGAGGAATTTGAGCAAAAGATCCCCTATTGGTCATTGTACCTCAGCAAGGTGCAGATCCAGCATTTGGTTTCACATTCCGACAATGCCTTTTTCGAGTTTGTCTTGGAGGATATCGGGCAGAGTTTCGATGATTTGGTTGCCTTTGACCGGCTTCGGGCGGCTTTGAGCGAAACGGAAATAGATTTGATGGACCGCTTACTGAAAACCTATCCCGGGCAGGACTTTGAAGCGATTCGGGGCAAGTTTATGGCAGGTCTCAAACTGGCTTGGATTGGCCACATCGAGGCAAAATACCCCGTGCTGCAGGAAACGAGTGGTCCCAAGCCCTTGCAGTTCCAAGAGGAATTTATGGACTCGGTCGAGTCCAAATGGCAGCTTTCCCGCTACATCGCCGAGATCAGGTTGCGGGAGAATACCTACAAAAACCTGGAGTATAACCGCCTCGGCAATCGGGTCACGTACCGTGATTTGGCCCATCAGGTCAGCAAGCAGAAGCGCATTTGGAGCATTCGGCATCTGGTGGAGCATTTTGAGAAGGAGATTTTCAGGTTGATTCCCTGTTGGTTGGCTTCCCCCGAGACCGTTTCAGCACTTTTTCCACTGAATCAATCTTTTGATTTGGTGATTTTTGACGAATCATCCCAATGCTATGTCGAGCGGGGCCTCCCCGCCATGCTGCGTGGAAAGCAGGTCGTCGTGGCGGGCGATACGTATCAATTACGACCCTATGACCTTTACCAAGTGCGGTTGGAGACGGAAGATGAGGGCATCGAATCCGAAACGGAATCGCTCTTGGAACTCTGCTCGGCCTATTTTCAGAAATATTGGCTGCAAGGACACTACCGCAGTCGGCACTTGGGATTGATTCATTTTTCCAATGAGCACTTTTATGAAAACAAACTCCAAATGCTGCCAACACGGGACTCTGTCAATGCCAAGGAAATCCCTTTCGAATGGATCAAGGTCGATGGGATTTGGGAAAAGCAAACCAATGAGGTCGAAGCGCATGAGGTTTTGCATCGGGTGAAGACAAGTCAAAAGCAGCACCCGGACGATAAGATTGGCGTGATCACCTTCAATTATTTCCAAATGGAGTTTATCCACGAACTTTTACTACAGGACGGCTCCTTGGACATGGATAGGATCGCCGTGAAAAACATCGAGAATGTCCAAGGGGATGAGTTTGATCGGGTGATTTTCTGCATTGGATACGCCAAAAACAAAAAGGGCAAGTTGATTGCCAATTTTGGGACGCTTTCCAAAAAGGGTGGCCTCAACCGCCTCAATGTGGCGATCACAAGGGCTAGGAAAAAAGTCAGCGTTGTGACGAGTCTGCTGCCAACGGACTTTTCGACCGATCAAGTCAAAAATCCGGCGATTGCCTTGCTGAAAAATTACCTCCAATACGTCCGCAGTGTCCATGATGGGGCCGAAATCGTGATCCAAGAAGATGCTTCTTACCGGTTTAAATCCTCTTGGTCCTTGGCGGAGGACTTGTTGGGCAGTTACGAAGGATTCGATTTGGCCAAGTTTCCCGCTTCGAAGTGGATGGACCTTGCCGTGCGGATCGACGGCCAATGGGAAAAGGCGCTACTTACCGACGATCGTAGACTCCACGATTCTTATGGCCCCAAGGAGGCCTTTGTCTACCAACCGCTGCAGCTGCGGGAAAAAGGCTGGCCCTATCAGTTCTATTTCAGCAGGCAATTTTGGGTTGGGAGAGGCGTGGAGGAGTAGGGGAGGTTTGGGGGTTTTAGAGGTTGAAAGGTTTGAAGGTTTGTTAGGGGGGATTGAAAGATTGGAAAATTGAAAGATTGGAAAATTGAAAGATTGGGAAATTGGAGGATTTTCATCGTGAAGTTGATTGTTTTTTCGATGTAAGGAATCCTTCTTTTCAGGGGCAGCGCGGATGCTATCATTTGCCTTTTCCAAAAAATGCCCTTAATATGCCTATTCATTTTATAGAAGGAAATGGGAGATTTTATCATTCAGTTCAGTAATTGGATTTGGGATACGCCGATGCTCGTCCTGCTGATGGGCGGAGGGTTTATACTATTTGTGTATTCCGGGTTTGTGCCTTTCAGGTATTTTGGACATGCGCTCAAGGTCGTCAGTGGCAAGTACGACGACCAAAACCTCCCGGGGCAAATTTCTTCCCGACAGGCCTTGTCTGCCGCCATTGCGGCGACGGTGGGCCTTGGAAACATCTCCGGTGTGGCTATTGCCATCAACATGGGCGGGCCGGGAGCAGTGTTTTGGATGTGGATTTCTGCTTTTGTCGGAATGGCCACCAAGTATTTTACCTGTAGCCTCGCGATCATGTACCGGGGCAAAGACAGCGCGGGCGTAGTCCAAGGCGGCCCGATGTATGTGATAGAGCACGGAATGGGCAAGAAGTGGAAGCCTTTGGCTATACTATTCTGCGTCGCAGGAGTCCTTGGTTTGTTGGCGATTTTCCAAGCAAATCAGTTGACGGAGGTGACGCGGACCGTAATACTCAAACCGTATGGATTGGATGCAGGGGATACCACCAAGTGGATCCTCGGTATCGGTATGATGCTGGCAGTGGCAGTCGTGATTTTGGGTGGTATTCAAAGGATTGCTGTGGTTGCCTCCAAGTTGGTTCCATTCATGGTGGTGGTGTATTTTGCTACCGTCTTGATCATCATGTTGAAGTTTTATGACAAGATTCCAGCGGTTTTTTGGCAGATTTTGGAAGATGCATTTACAGGAAATGCTGTCATGGGAGGCGCTGTTGGTGCTGTGATGGTGATCGGGGCGAGGCGTGCGGCCTTTTCCAATGAAGCGGGAATCGGTACCGCACCCATGGTGCATGGCGCGTCCAAAAACAATGAGCCAGTGCGGGAAGGGATGATCGCGATGTTGGGTCCCTTTATCGACACGGTCGTCGTTTGTTCCTTGACGGCATTTGTGATATTGATTACGGGCGTTTGGGAAACCACGGAAAACGACGGGGTGACATTGACTTTGGCTGCTTTTGAAATGGGCTTACCTGGTATCGGCAAATACCTTTTGATGCTTTCGGTGCTGACATTTGCGTTGTCCACCATGTTCACCTATTCGTACTACGGACACAAATGCTTCAATTACCTCTTCGGTGCTGACAAGGCCAACTACTATAATTATTTCTATTTGGTCACGATTGTGTTTGGTGCTGTGGTATCATTGAACGTCGTGGTAAGTTTCATTGATGCGATGTATGCCATCATGGCGATTCCGACGATGATTTCGACGCTTTACCTCGCCCCGAAAGTGAAGGCTGCTACGAAGGATTATTTCATGCGCTTCGGCAATGGCTAGCCGCCAAAAGTTTCTGATTGCCCCCAATGCCTTCAAAGGTACGATCGCAGCGGACCGTGCGGCTGATTTGATCGCGGATGCAATTTTGGGGAAAACACCCCATGCGATCATTGACAAATTGCCGATTGCCGATGGCGGCGATGGTACTTGTTTTCTGCTGGGAAAAGTGCTGGGATTGCAGCAAGTGGATTGTATGGCTTTGGATGCTTTGGGAAGGCCTGTCCATGGATACTATTTTTTGGACCCGAAAAATCTAACAGCCTACTTGGACGTTTCGACAGTCTCAGGTATCAGGCACCTCAAGCCTGAAGAACGCAATCCCCATGTGGCAAGTACCTTTGGAACCGGAGAACTTATCGTCAGCGCCATTCAATCCGGTGCGAGCCATATTGTCCTCGGCTTGGGTGGTTCGGCCTCGGTAGATTTGGGAACGGGGATACTGAGGGCTTTGGGATTTCTTTTTTTGGATGAAAAAGGCAGGGAAATCCCTGTATTCTCGGATGGCTTTTTCTCTAAAATCAAACATGTGCAAGCACCTATCCAAAGAAATCCAATTCGGTTTACCTGTCTTTGTGATGTGCAGAATACCTTTTTTGGCCCGCTAGGAGCTGTACCCGTATTCGGGCCTCAGAAAGGCCTTTCCATTGCCGATATTCCTGCTTTTGAGTCGGAGTTGGCGAGGATCGTGAAAATGCTGATCAGGAAATCAGGAAAGGCGTTTACCGACCAAGCTGGTTTTGGGGCTGCGGGGGGTATTGCGCTTGGCTTGTCTTTGTTTTTTCCGGTTGAAATGCAAATGGGAGCCAAGTGGTTTTTTGAGAAAACGAATTTGGAAGAAAAGTTGGTAGATGCCGATTGGGTAATCACTGGAGAAGGCAAATATGATGGCCAATCGGAGGGTGGAAAGGGTTGCTTTGAATTACTTCAATTGGCGAAAAAGCATCAAAAGAAAATTGCCCTGATTACCTCCGGTTCGGAAATTCCCGCTTCGGGGTTTGATAAATGGATACGCCTTCCTGACTTGGATATGAAAGCTGGAAATCTGGTCGAAATGGCCGAAGAGGAACTGGAAAGGGCTGTCGAATTAACTCTGTGGGACTAAGTGAAAATACTTGGATTACTGACTTTTATCATGCTTTTCTGGCTGTGAATTGTTTACCTTTTCTCTGTCAAAAAAAACGAAAACTATCTATGAAAAAGCTCATTCTTCTACTTGTTTTACTAGTGCCTGTCTCCTTCCTTTTTGCCCAACAAAGCCGGGTTCAATTTGGTGGTGGGTACGTATTTGCAAACATCGAGGACGCCAACAGCAACGGTTCTGGCTGGAGAATCAATGGTAATTATGAGTATCAGCCAGCTGGCGGCTGGGTGGCGTATGGCGTAACCGCGGGCTACGTCAGTATCGTGGCCAATAACAACGGCAATGAGTACACGGTGAATACGGTTCCGATTTACTTTACGCCGAGATTTTTCTTTGGAGAGGGAAACTTCAAACCCTATTTGAAAGGCGTACTTGGATTCCAGTTTTCCGATATCAAAAGGGAAGGTACCTTGACCACGTTTACCGGAAAGGACTCAGGGTTGAACTTTGGTGCCGGCGCGGGCCTGCAGTACAACACCAGTGGCAACCTGTTTCTCAACCTGGATTACGAATTGATGTACGTAATGAACGGATTCTACCGCGATGGACTACTCAACTCGGTCAATCTAGGTATTGGATTCAACTTCTAACCAAAAAAGCCGGGAAAATCTCCCGGCTTCAATTTTAAAGACCAACTATCACCCGTTTCAGTTTTTCATAGATATCCCGGGCGAAGGGTTCGACCTCAGGAATTCCAATCCCTCCCATGGCCGCAATCGGATCGACTGCCGCGACCTCGATGTTTCCATCTTCCAGGGTCCGTACCGTGACATTGCAGGGAAGAAAGGCGCTGATGTGTGGATCGATACCAAGCACTTTGTCGGCATAGTTTGGATTGCATGCTCCGAGAATCACAAAAGGACGGTATTCTTTGCCCAATTTGTTTTTCATTGTTGCTTGGATATCAATCTCAGTTAGGATTCCAAACCCTTCGGATTTCAGGTTTTCGACGGTTTTCTCTTTGGCCTTTTCGAATGATATTCCACTGAGCGTTTTGTTGATTACAAATGTCATGGTTCGGCTATTTTTTTCCTGAATATCCGATGCTCAAACGCTTCAGATCTGTAACGAATGTTACTTTGTGAAACGGACGGTCACATCCACCTGGACCTTTTCGGGAATTCCGTCATCCGTGATATCATCGTTTTCAACTTCGGAGAACTTGATTACCAAGCGGGTTTGGTTCAGTTCCAAGACTTCCACTTCATCTGTGATGCCTCCCGAAGTCAATTTCAAAATGGTCTTCGCAGCATTCAGTTCATAAGTGCCGGAGTCCTGTACGGTCCCGTTTTCCTTTACTTCGTATTTGCCGTCGTTTGTAAAAGTGATTGTGGAGTTATTGAGCGGAAGCTCGCTTTCAATGCTTCCTTTCAAGAATGCCTCGAGTACTGCTGCTTCACTCGGCGGATAATCCAAATCGTTGATAAGAAAGTCAATGAGTGGCTTGTCATTGATCTTGATGTCAAAATCCAAACTGTTGAAATTCCAAGTAGCAACGATCTCCGGAATTCCAGGCTCTTCATCATCGTTGCAGGCGGTGGTCAGCAACAATCCCAAGAGTAGTGTTGCCAGCCAAAGGTGTTTTTTGAGTAACATGAGAGAAAAGGTTTAAAGTGGAAAAATTTGAACAAGGGCAAAACAAGGCCCTAATTCCTTTTACGGATAAAGGAGGTATTTCGATCTCAAAATGTTATACAATTCCAATTCTTTTTTCCAGCTTTCCCTGATTTCAGATTCGGACTTCCCTGCTAGGATATCTTTGCGGAGTTGGTCGGAACCGGCCAGTTTGTCGAAGAAGTTGTTGAAGAACTTTTCCTTTTTGCCAGAAATCTTGTAGGCTTCAAGTAGGTATTCCAGAGTGAAACGATGATCAAGGGAAGTATTGCGCAGGTCCCTGCCGTAGCATTTTTTGTCCTGTTGGGGTGGGGTTTTGGACATGCCCGGAATGCTTACAGGAGTGAAAGTGAATTCACCAAACTTCGGGTCAGGATAGCCATATACTTGGAATGGATAGTAGGTGCCTCTTCCCAAGGAAACGTCCGTCCCCTCAAAATAGCAAAGGGAAGGATACAGCCTGATCGCGACGTCATTGGGTAGATTTGGGGAAGGCTTGATGGGGAGGCTGTAACGCATGGAATGGTTCCAGTTTTTGACGGGAATCACCTGGATGTCCGCTTTGGCTTTTCCTTTGAGCCAACCTTCACCATTGATCATTTTGGCCAATTCACCGACGGTCAGACCGTGGACTACCGGAATCGGATGCATGCCCACGAAGCTTTCGTACCCAGGTTTCAAAACGGGTCCGTCCACATAATCTCCGTTTGGATTAGGTCGATCAAAGATCATGAGCGGTTTTTTGTTTTCAGCACAGCTTTCCATCACGTAGTGCATGGTGCTGATATAGGTATAAAACCTGATGCCCACATCTTGTAGATCGTAGATAAGGATATCGACATCCTTCAGGGTTTCTGCCGAGGGCTTTTTGTTGTTGCCATAAAGCGAAACGATCGGCAAACCAGTTTGCTTGTCGATCTCGGAATTCACGACTTCGCCCGCATCTGCTTGCCCACGAAATCCATGCTCAGGAACAAAAACCTTGGCGATCGTGACGCCTTCTTTCATGAGAAAATCCACCAGGTGCATATTGTCCCGACTTGTCAACACGGCCGTTTGGTTCACGATCAGGCCTACGCGTTTTCCTTTCAACAAGGGCAGGTAAAGCTCGGGTTGGTCGGCAGCGGGAAGGATGGGAGTCGCCGATTCTCCTGCTTCGGGAATGCCTACAGGGATTGGTTGATGTGATGAGGAAGCCTGCCACAAAATTGCTGCTAGGATGAGTATTTTCAAGGTGTTCATGATTACTTTGCAGATCGATTGACCTAAATAAAAGAATTCGTTGAATCTTTCCTATTTCATTGCCAAGAGAATCAGCTTTAAGGGGACAGGTGGCTTTACCGGCACCATCCATCGGATTGCGGTTGCTTCGGTGGCAATTGGGATCATCGTTTCGCTGATTTCCTTCATGATTTTGGGCGGGTTTCAGCAAGAGATATCGAAGAAGGTTTTTTCATTTACCGGACATTTTCAGGCACAAAAGTTTGTCGCCGGCAACGCCTTTGAGGAAAGTCCAATCTCCGTAAAGGGTGATTTTTTCAAGAACTTCCCCAACAATCCTTTGGTCAAACATGTACAGGTCTATGCCCACAAACCCGGTTTGCTCAAAGGAGACGAGGAGGTCGAGGGGGTATTGATGAAAGGCGTGGGAAGGGATTTTGACACGCTTGGATTCAAAAATTCGATTGTTGAGGGCCGATTCCCACAGTTTTCGGACACCGCCGCAAGCAATGAGGTAATCATCAGCCGAAAGATTGCGGACAAGTTGATCCTATCAGTTGGCGACCGCATCACGATGTATTTCGTGCAGGAGCCGCCCCGCTATCGGAGGTTGGAGATTGTGGGCATTTATGAGACTTTCCTCGAAAACTTTGATGACAAGATCATCCTCGGCGATATTCAAATGATCCGAAATCTCAATGGCTGGAAGGAAGATCAGGTGGGTGGTTTCGAGATTTTTGTCCATGAACCTGGCAGACTGGACGCGATGGAAGAGGATTTGTACGACGCTTTGGATTATGACCTCAAGCTGATCAAGGTGACGGATAAGTACCTCGAGATATTTGACTGGCTCAAGTTGCTGAACAACAACGTGTATATTTTCCTAGGTTTGATCCTCTTTGTAGCTGCCTTCAACATGGTGTCGATCTTGTTTATCCTGATCATGGAGCGTACGCAGATGATTGGGATTTTGAAGGCCCTTGGATCGAGAAACAAGCAGATTAGGCAAATCTTTGTTTGGAACGGCGTTCGTATCATCGCCAAAGGATTGCTAATCGGAAATGCGATTGGAATTGCTTTCGGATTTATTCAGGATCGATGGAAGGTGATTCAGTTGGATCCGATGAGTTATTACATGGCCTTTGTGCCGATTGATTGGAATTGGCCGGTGTTTTTATTGTTGAATCTGGCGGTGCTGCTCGTGACTTCGCTGGTGCTTTTTATTCCGGCCATGCTGATTTCCAATATTCAGCCGATCAAATCGATCAGGTTTGACTAAGGGGGTATTTGCGAAACCAACTCCTGATTTTCATATAAATCACACCAAAAACGGCCTCCCGAAAAATCCGCGTATTCATTTTGGAAGTTCCTTTGGTTCGGTCTGTAAAAATGATCGGAACCTCCTTGATTTTGAATCCAAGCTTCCAAGTCGTGAATTTCATCTCGATCTGGAACGCATAGCCGATGAAGCGGATTTTATCCAATTCCATCGTGGACAATACGCGCGCCCGGTAGCATTTGAAACCCGCGGTCGCGTCCTTGATAGGCATGCCGGTAATGAACTGTACATACTTGCTGGCGAAAAAAGACATCAAGACCCTACCCATCGGCCAGTTGACCACATTTACGCCGGTGATATAGCGTGAACCGATCGCGAGGTCAAAGCCCTCTTTGGCACAGGCTTCATACAAACGGATCAGGTCATTTGGATTGTGGGAAAAATCCGCGTCCATTTCAAAAATGTATTGGTAACCGTTTTGCAGCGCATAATGAAAGCCCGCGATGTAGGCAGTCCCCAAGCCCAGTTTTCCGGTTCGCTGGATCAAATGAATCCGTTCTGGAAATTCGGCCATGAGCTTTTTGACTTCGGCTGCGGTACCGTCTGGAGAGTTGTCATCGATGACCAAAAGTTCAAAATCCCCTGCCAATGCCATCACCGCCTGGGTAATATCCCGGATGTTTTCGATCTCATTGTAGGTTGGAATAATGACTAATTTCTCTTTCTTCATGGCTATGGGAGCCCAAAAATAGGATTAATCGCCCGTATTTTCCGAACCTGCAAAATAAAATGCTAACATTGCGCCCGAAAAGCCCCTGTCAATGTTGAAAGTTGCTGTCATTACCTACCATGCTCCTGAGGCCAATCATGGCGAAAATGTTGTGGACGAAGACAAACTCGTCGAAAGCGTCCTGCGCGAGTTGGGCGTAGAATTCAACTTTGAAGTATGGTCCCACCAAAACGTCGATTGGAGCCAATACAGCCACCTTTTGATGAAGTCTCCTTGGGATTATTTCGATCGATATCCGGAGTTTTTGTCTTGGTGCAAAAGAATCCAAAGTCTTAGGATACCGGTTTTGAACGATATAGAGACGGTTATCTGGAACTCGGACAAAAGGTATCTGGCTGATGTTGAGGCAAAGGGTTTCCCTATCGTGCCCACCCATTTTCTTGCAAAAGGCGAAGTAGTTGATTTGGAACCTGTCTTTGATCGTTTCCAAACCGATACGTTGGTCTTGAAACCATCGGTCAGTGGCGGCGCGAAAAATACCTTGAAATTGGATAGGGAAACGTGGAGGCAGGAATCTGAAAAGATTATGCACCTTGTTGGGGAGGAAGCGATGATGTTGCAGCCCTTTGTACCGCAGATTGCCGCAGTGGGAGAGTATTCCTATATTTTTTTCAATGGCAGATTTTCCCACGCGGTACTTAAAAGCCCCCAGAAAGGCGAGTTCCGCGTACAGCATTTCTTCGGCGGGGAAATCCACCCTTGGCTGCCGGTCGGTTCTGAACTTTCCTATATCCAAAAGATCGCGGATGAATTTGCTGCGGACAAACTCTATGCACGGATTGACGGTGCTTGGGTTGGGGATACGTTTTGGATTATGGAACTTGAACTGATCGAGCCGTACCTGTTTCTGTTTACAAATCCCAATGCTCTAGGTAATTACAGAAACGCCATTGCGAAGAAACTGAATATGGGTTCCTAACTCCCAACCTTTCAATTTTCCAATTTTTAAATTCCTAAATATACCCCGCCACCTTATACATCGCGATGCCAATCCATTCCTTGAAAAGCTTGTGCCACATCAGCATGGATTGTGGATCGGGGAAAAAAAGCACGGGGATATTGAAGCGCAGGTCTTCCCCATAGTAATCCACGGGGAAAATACTGGTCTGAAGGCCCACCTTGTCGAAGCAGGCTTTCGCCCGTGGCATATGCGAAGCTGAAGTAATCAAAAGATGTTTTTGTTGACTTGGATATCCCGAGGAATCGAGCAATTGCTTGCTGAAAAGCGCATTTTCACGGGTATTTTTTGCCAAAGGCTCAAGCAGGATTGAATCTTCGGGAACTCCCGCTAGTAGTAGCACATTTTTTAGAAGTTGGGCTTCGGGAGTATCTTGGCTTGGGTCGAGTCCCAGACCGCCTGTGATGAGGATTTTGTTGATTTTGCCCAGGCGATAGAGTTGCAGGGTGTGGGTGACTCGGTCCGCACCCCTTGCGAAGAAAGTGCGTTCACCGGAAGACTTGTTGATATTGGTAACGCCAGTCAGGATGACGCCGACTTCGTGATGTTCAAGATCATTGAAATCCACCACTTCAGGTTCCCACCAGCGCATCACGGAATTTGCCAAAAACTGATTGGAGAAAAGGTACAGCAACACGATACCGAGGAGAATGCTTTTCCGCCCAAATGGTTTTTTCCGCTTCCAAAAGCCGAAGGCCAAGAACAACAACACCAAGGTCAATGGCATCGCGAGGAAACTCAGGAACTGCGACAGGTAGAAAAACATGGACAACAAAAGATGTTTGCACAAAAGTAGCCCTGAAACAATAAAAAAATCAAAATCAGGAGCCTTGTTTAGCCTTGGAAGCTATATTGGGATATTAGAGATAGTAAAAGAAAAGAGCAATCAAAAGGGTAGCGATGATGAATACAGTCGTCCAAAAGCTGATACGTCGTGCGAATTCACGCCGTGCGAAGCGATGTTCTATCAGTTCGGAATAGTTTGTGGAATTGCGCTTTTCAATTTCCGGACCTGCTGGAAGGAAGGGATTTGCCTTTAGCCGATTTCTCTTTTTCAACAGACCAAGATTGTTCTTGATCATTTGATTCATCGTGGACATCGCTCCAAATCCGCTCATCATCAGATAATTTTGAAGATCAGTAAACCGATTGCAATCAGTGCCAAAATGCCAAAGAAAGCAAAAAATTGGAGGTTTCGCAGCGACTGTTTTCTGGCAAACCGATGTTTGATTCCCTCGTTTAGGAATGTTTTTTGGGCATTGATGTCCCGTTTTGGACCCAGATAGGGATTCTCCTGCATCTTCCTTCTGGACTTTTTTAAAGCCATGTTGTCCCGAAAGGATTGAATCATGTTGAAAGCCGATGTTCCTCCTGCCATATAGGCAAAATAAGAAATGTATAGTGAAAAGCAAAATAGTTTCTTTTTGTTGAGAACCTTTTTGCGTCAATGCTGGGATTATTTTTGTCAGTCAACCGCATCCATTGGGTACAGATTGGAAATACTTTCAAAATCCCGATGTTTGGATTTGGAATCCTTTTCTTGGGGATGATGAGCACATAGATTTCTTTGACTGCCAACCTTTCGATTTTCAATTTCCCGACCATGCTTGAGGTTTTTCTCACATTCATGATTTTGACGGGGCTGTACTTCTGGAACAGGAAGTTCGGCAACAGCCGTGGATTCCTGCCTTGGGAAAAGACCTTACTGCAGGTCTTATATGGCTATCACATGCTGTTTGCTGGAGTTTTCACATGGTATTTGCTGGAACATGGAGGCGATGCTGTTCGGTACTGGTCCTTGGAGGCAGATGTTTCCCAAAACCCAGTGAATTGGACGGATTATTGGGGACACGGGACATTTTTTCTCCAATGGCTCCATTATTGGCCTTCCAAGGTTCTTGGGCTTGAATTTTGGTTTGGGAATGTACTGTATGCCGGGATTTCATGGCTTGGATTTCGGGAGATTTTTTCCCTGATGCGGCCCTTCATAGCGAATTCGGGCAATCGCGTCCTGGTAGCAACTGGATGGTTGATTCTCTTTTTGCCCAATGCTCACTTCTGGTCTTCCGGAGTCGGCAAGGAGGCATGGTTGCTGCTTGGTCTGGCTTTGGTTTTGAAAGGGTTTTCCTCTTTGCGGGTAAACTGGTTCATTGCCGTTTTTGGTTTGCTGTTGGCATTTTGGGTGAGACCGGCGTTCGGGATCGTTTTGGGCTCGGTATCGTTCGTATTTGTCTTGGCGGATCGGAATTTGGGACTAAAAACAAAAGCCTTGGTTGGGCTCATTGGATTATTGGCTGGAAGTCTGGGTATTTGGAAACTCTCAGTCATGATGCATTTGGAGGACATATCTCTGGCGTCTATTCAGCAGTTTAGCGCATCGCAGCTTGATTTTTTGGCAGGATTCCAAGCCAGTTCCGAGATTCCTATGGCGGAATACAATTGGTTGCAGCGGTTTTGGGCGCTGTTGTTTAGGCCAAATATCTTGGAGGCATCGGATTTTTGGAGCTTTGCTGCTGCGCTAGAGAATATGGTTGGACTGGCATTGACGATTTCAGGTCTTATCGCAGTTTTATCTATTCCAAAATTCAAGCTGTTTGCTTCTTTACCCAAATTTCTGATTCTTGCCCTTTTCGTCTGCTTGGGCATGTGCGTGGTTTATGGACTGACCCTCAACAACCTCGGCATAATCATGCGTATGAAAAGCACCTACATGATATTTTGGTATTTTTCATTTTGGATGTTAGTCGTATTGCGAATAAAAAGTATAATTGCAGGAAAGGATAAGGATTGACTTTTTTCGCCAAATAATGATAATCGATTGAATACCGGGATTTTGACCATTTCTTTGGATTTTGAGCTGCATTGGGGACGTTTTGACAAATATCCCCTGAGTGGCTATGAAGCATACTATGCCCAAACCCGAGAAATTATACCGAGGCTTTTGGACTTGTTTGAGGAAAACAAAATTCGCGTGACCTGGGCGACCGTGGGCAGTCTGATGGCAGAAAGCCTCGAAGAATGGAACCACTTCAGTCCGGCCGTTTTTCCAAGCTACCAACTTGATAAGTTTTCGGCCTATTCTTGGGTGAAAAGCCAAAGAAACCTTCCGGGTGAAGCCCTCTTTGCCCCCAACTTGGTGAGACAAATACTGGACTGTCCCGGTCAGGAATTGGGAAGCCATACCTTTTCCCACTATTATACTTGTGAGAAAGGCCAAAACCATGAGCAATTCCGAATGGACCTGAAGGCTGCGGTCAGGATTTCGCAGGAGAAGTTTGGTAAATCACTGAAAAGCCTGGTATTCCCGCGAAATCAATATGACGAGCAATCGGTTCAAATCGCCGGGGAGGAAGGTTTTGAGTTTGTCCGGTCCAATCCTTCTGATTGGTTTTGGCAGCATACCGAGGAGGAAACCTTGGTCAAGCGGATATTTCGCACAGGTGACACTTTGATTTCGCTTGGAAAACAGAGTTTTTATCCAAAAAGCTCGTTAAGCCCATCCCGACCCGTGCGGCTACCTGCGTCACGATTGTTGAGGCCATACAAGGGGGATTCCATTTTGCATCGGCGGAGAATCGCGCGCATCAAAGACGAGATGGAAGCGGCGGCAAAATCCGGGCAGATTTATCACTTGTGGTGGCATCCCCACAACTTCGGTTTTTTTGCCGAAGAAAATATGGAAGGCTTGAGGCAGATTTTGACTTGGCAGAAAGTGCTTGAGATGCAGTATGGCATGCGGTCGATGCACATGGAGGATACGGCATCGGAAGTATTGGCCAAAGTCGGTACATAACAACTGTTAGACAGAGACTATCATGAAATTATTTCGAGACGTATTGAAATAATTATATTTTAACAGAAAAAGGTAAATTAATCATCAGATTTTTATTGAAATAAATGAAAAAATACCCCAAACAGGGTATTTTTTTTTATTTGTGCTTCCTCTATTTTTGACATGGGTGATTAAGCGACTTTTCGCATTGACTTTTTATCGAGCAGATCATTAAGTAGGTAGGGATTCTAAAACTTAAATTTTTTAGCCCTACTTTTTTTATTCCCATTTCTGGACGAGTCCTGGGATCCGGTTGCCTTAAATTGAATTCCTCCAGCGAAATGTGACAATTTGTTTTAAAGGTGTTTTCACAATATGTCCACTCGGTAAACGTGGGTACCTCGTAAACTGTGATTTTGCGTTATGAAAGATTGCGGGAGATCGAGGTTTTAAAAATCAAGAAATGATACTGTTTTTTGTGAAAATTGTATATTGACTACCTTTAAGGCCTAAAATATCTATATTTGACCAAACGATTCACCCGAGTTACCTTTATGAAGCACGCTTTGATTTGGATGGTAGTGGTGTTTTTTTCGGTTTCGTGCATTAGCAATAAGCGACTCACTTACCTCCAAAACCTTCCCGAAAACCAATACATCGATTTGGATGAATTTATCCCCTATGCACAAGTGGAGTACAAATACATCCTTCAGCCATTCGACATTGTTGATATCGATTTTGCTTCTTCAAACGAGGAATTGACCAAGGCATTTGAATTTCAAGGTTCGCGGGCGATGCGTGGAGGTGGAATGATGGGAGGCGGTGGAGATATTTTCTATTTTACCGGATATTCGATCGACCAAGAGGGATACGTACTTCTTCCAAAATTGGGAAGGGTCCATATTGCAGGTTTGACGGAGGAGGAAGCAAGATTAAGAGTGCAGGAAGCCATCAACGCTTATTTTAAAGAAGATGTTTTTGTGAAATTGCGCACAGGGGGAATCCGATTCACGGCTTTGGGCGAGTTCAACAGTAGTGGAACGAAGGTGATCATGAAAAACCGTGCAACAATCTTCGACGCCTTGGCACTTGCAGGTGAATCCAATATTTTGGCGAGGAAAAATAAGCTCTTCATCATCCGTCAATACGACGGAGGCACGAAGATCCACCAAATCAACCTCAACGACCGGCAGCTGTTGGCCTCTCCCTATTTCTTCATTCAACCGAATGATATTCTCTATCTAGAGCCTATGAAAATCCGTCAAATCGGGAACGCTGACAATTTTTCGGCGTCATTGGGTTTGATAGTTTCGATCACCACTTCCATCCTGTTAATTGTTGCATTGGCCACTGGGAATTTATGATAGACGGGAAAATAGATTTGTCCAAGTTTGAGCAGGAAGCCAAACCCATCGATATCAAGTACTACCTGATCAAGTATTCAAGGTATTGGCCACTTTACGCAACTTTTATTTTTATCGCATTGGTGATTGTTTTTCTGTTTCACAGATATGCCGTTGAGGAATATGAGGTGCGGGGAAGTGTATTGATCAAGCAGAAAAATTCTCCCGAGACCCGAATTTTGGACCGTTCCAATATCTTCAGCGGAACTAGCAATCTTGAGAATGACATTTTATTGTTTACCTCAAAGAACTTGGCAGAAGAAACACTGAAAAAGCTCCATTTTGAGGTTAGCTATTACGCGTCCACTAATATCAAAGAGGTGGAGCTCTATGACAAATCCCCGATAAGGGTAGAGGTCGATAGGGATTTCCCTTATCTGGAATCCGGCACCATCCACTTCACGATGGTTTCGGATGGAGAATTTACCCTGACACGCGAAGACAAGGGGATTTTTGATTTTATGAATGCAAAGGCGAACGGACCTTTTGATGAAGAGATTCTTAACAAAACCTATCACTTCGGTGAATGGATAGAGTCAAGCAGATCTAGATTCAAAATCAACAAAGTCAAGAATATCCAATCTGGGGACAAGCTCTACTTCATCATCCACAATCCAGCCGATATTCTGGACAAGTATTCGAAATCCGTCGTTGTCCGTCCAGTGAATAACCTTGGAACCGTACTTCAAATTTCTATGGTTTCACCAGTGGTGGAAAAAGGCCGCGACTATGTCAACGCGCTGATGGATTCCTTTATCGAGTACGATTTGAAGGAGAAAAACCGAATGTCGGAAAACACCCTGCGCTTTATCGACGAGCAGATGTATATCCTGTCGGATTCGCTCAAGGTTGTCGAGCAACAGATGCTGAATTTCAAGGTTGAAAACAAACTCCTTGACGTCAATTCTGAATTTGGGGGCGTATTGGGCAATATCCAAAGCATGGAGGACTTAATCCAGCAAATTGAGTTTCAGTTGAGTTATTACAAATCCCTGCAAAACTATCTCGAAAAGAAGTCCAAGGACTACTCCGATATCATCGCGCCGTCGATCGTTGGAATTGAAGATGGTTTTTTGAACAACATGATCGGCAATCTCGTGGAAGCCTCACTCGAGAGAAGGAAGTTGCTTGCCGTCGTCAATGAAAATCACCCCAACGTCGCCCAAGTCGACGAACAGATTACGAAGTTGAGGGAGAATATATTTGAGAACATTGATAATCTCGTCGCGAATACGGAAAGAAGAAAGGCCGAGGCGCAGAAGAAGATGAAGGAGTTGAACCAGGATTTTGCGCGCCTTCCCAAGACTGAATCCGACTACACCAACATTTTCCGGCAATACCGCCTCAGGGATAATTTATACAACTATTTGTTGGAAAAAAGGGCAGAGGCCGGCATTGCAAAGGCTTCCAATGTGCCCGACAATTCGGTCTTGGACTATGCCCGTCGAGGCGCCTTGATTTTCCCCAAGAAAACCCAAAACTATGGTTTGGCGGTCGGTTTGGGATTCTTCATTCCATTGGCGTTTTTGTTGGCTTACCATTATTTCAACAATCGGATCATGGATCAGATCCAGCTAAGGAATTCGATCCGGATTCCGCTGTTGGGTACGATTGGACATAGCACCAAAGAGACCAACATGCTGGTTGCGGAACATCCAAAATCGATGGTTTCGGAGTCGTTTAGATCTTTGAGATCGGCCTTGTTCTATATCGCAAGCGAAAAAAAATGCAAGAAAATCTTGGTGACATCCTCGGTTTCAGGGGAAGGGAAAACCTTCGTCAGCCTCAATCTGTCTGCGGCCATGGCGCTGAGCGGTAAAAAGACTTGCCTCATTGGATTGGATTTGCGAAAGCCGAAGATTGCGGATTATGTGGGGCTTGGAAATAACAAGGGTTTATCATCCTACTTGGTCGATAGGGCTTCCAAGGAGGAAATCGTATTGAAAACCAAATACGATAATCTGTACTTGGTACCGTCCGGACCGATTCCGCCAAACCCTGCGGAATTGTTGCTAAAGGATAAGATGAAGGAATTCCTCGATTACCTCGAGCAGGAGTTTGAAGTGGTCATCATGGATACCCCGCCTATAGGTTTGGTATCAGAGACAATGGATTTGTTACGATTTTCAGACGTGAACCTGTATATCGTTCGGCAGGATTATACCCATAAAAAGTACTTGCTAATGATCAATGACCTCTATGCCAATGACCAGGTTAGGGATTTTTATGCCGTGTTCAACGGGATTCGCGCGGGCGGTGATGTCTATGATTTCGGAGGATACAATTATGGTTACGGCTACAATTACTCTTACATGCGCAAAAACAAGTACACAGGAAACTATTACGAAATGGATGAGGAAAAAGCCAAACCAAAGCAATGGCTCAAAGGATTTGTGGATAGGTTTAGGGTTTAGGTAATTGCTTTTTCAAAATACGTTTTTTTCACCGATCTAAAATTCCTCCGAGAGAATGGTCGCCACCCTCTTCATTTGAAAAGTGTGATTTTGATTTTTCCCGAATTTTGGACGTGGCTTGTTTCAGGCTAATTCAAAGATTTTTCTTACTGAAAGCCATGCAACCAACTGAAGTGATTTTGCATCTATTGTTTTTGATGAGCAGCAAAAGATCCGCATGTATCCAGCAAAGACGATTTTACTTTTAGGCGCCACGGGAAGAACGGGGCAAGAGGTTTTGGGTATGGCACTCGCGAGGGGATTTAACGTCCACGTCTTGGTCAGGAATCCCGATAAACTGAGATACAATAGCCAGAATTTAAAAGTTTTTCAGGGAGATACACGGGATCCAAAGGATGTCTCGGCTGCCATGACCGGCGTTGGATACATCGTAAGTTGCCTGAACATTTCCCGAAAAAGTGACTATCCATGGTCCTCGCTACGTACGCCTCCGGATTTCCTATCCGAAACGATGAAAAATATCCTTCATGTCGCGAAGGTCCATGGTGTAAATCGGCTGGTTTTTACATCGGCTTGGGGTGTCGCCGAAAGTCGGTCCTTTATCCCAGGTTGGTTTGGGTGGCTGATTGATAACAGCAATATCTCAGCAGCCTATTTGGAACATGAGCGGCAGGAAGCTTTGGTCAAGGCATCTGATTTTGATTGGACGATTGTTCGCCCGGTTGGTCTCATTAATTCAAGCTGCGCAAGACCCACGCGGGTTTTCTTGGAAAATAAGGCAAAACCTGCGCTTACCATCTCGAGACGCAATACCGCTGGTTTTTTGTTGGATACATTAGAAAGTGGAGAATACATCAGACAAATACCTGTAATCAGTCATTGATACCTCCATTTTCAAAACCATAGTCGCGCTCAACCAAGCAAATTCTCGTCTTGTAAGCCTGATACCATTTTTCTCGACCTAGCCTTTGGGCCAATCGGTGCTCGGCGACCATTTTCCAGTTGCGGATGGCTTCGAGCGATTCCCAGTAACTCACCGTGATTCCCAATCCGTCCCTGACAGATTCATGCCCGAGGTAGCCCGGTTGCTTTTCGGCTAGTTCGACCATTTCCTCGGCCATGATCCCATAGCCTTCGTCCACCTGTGTGCGGATGTTGGAGAAAATGACTGCGTAATAGGGCGGGGGAGGTGTTTTTGCGATCATATGACTTTGGTTATGGGATTTTTTTCAAAAGCCGGTGTACGGCATGGAAAGACTTTACTGGGTTTTCAAAAGACCAAGGAAAAGCCCAGTTCGATTAAATGTATGAATTAGCACTGTAATATTTGCCTGGTTCAATGCAATATCCCAAACCGATTCGAGCCATTTGACCGATTTTCCTGCGTAGTTGCCTCACAGCGCCGGCAGGGTGGATATGGCACAATTATTCCGAAAGTTTGTTTGATTTGAGCTTCAGGGCATACCTTTGCTAATCTCCGTTTCTTAAGCCATTATTCAAATTGAAGATTTGCTCGAAACCATTTTTGAGATTTGGTATAGGCCCCTTGATCGCCGCGATCAAAGCAATGGCCAAAAACTATTCCATTTTTTGGGTTCTTTTGCTTGTCGGAATGCTCCAAGTGCTATCCTGCGACAATCCGGATTCTGATCCCGGAGGACCGTCGTTGGTAAAGGTACTTGTAGGCGACATAGAGATTTCCCTTCGCCCACCAGGTAGTTCAGGATTGGACCTTGACAAACCAATTTCCCTTTTCTTTTCAGATGAAATCGATGCTTCCACCTTGATAAGTGCTGTCGGTCTTTATAATGAAGGTCAGCTTGTGAGATCTATTTTGACACTCCTTGGAGACAAAAAGACCGTTATCCTCGTTCCAGAGCAAATACTCCAACCGGGAATTCACTACAGTATTTCGGTTTCGGATAAGCTAAAAGGTATCAATGGGGATGCTTTTAATCCTATTGAAGTCAAGTTCGAGACGGTCACAAGTGGATTGTTTGTAAACTCGGTTGAATTTCTGGAATCGTCAAAAACCAGCACAGGAAGGATTGTGGACGTCTCCTTGGGACTTGATTTGGTTTTGGGTTTTTCAGAACCAATCGACGCGGCGACTGTCACAGCTGCTTTGCGATTGGTCAGGGACGGGGAGGTTCCAGTGAACTTTAGACTTGAAGACGGGGGCAGGAAGCTAAAGGTAATGTCCCAAAGTAAACTTGATTACCTGCGAAAGTATGAGATCAGCATCGATAGCAAGTTGAGGGCGAAGGATGGTAAAGTATTTTCCGGCTGGAGATCCTCTTTTTTCACTGCCATAGACCCATCTCCGAAGTTCCCTTTGATCTCGGACGATGAACTGATGACAAAGGTACAGGCGCAGACTTTCAAATATTTCTGGGATTTTGCCCATCCCGAGTCTGGGATGGCAAGGGAAAGAAATTCCTCCGGCAATTTGGTGACGATGGGCGGATCGGGATTTGGCCTCATGGCGATTTTGGTTGGGATTGAGCGCGGTTTCATCACGCGGCAGCAAGGTGTGGATCGGCTCACTAAGATTGTAGAATTTCTCGAGCGCGCTGACCGATTCCATGGGGCTTGGCCGCACTGGCTTGATGGAAATACTGGGGATGTGATTCCCTTTAGTCAATTTGACAACGGTGGTGATCTCGTGGAAACCGCCCTGATGGTGCAGGGGCTGCTAACGGCGCGTGCCTACCTGCAAGATGCCAATCCTCAGGAGAAGGCGATCAAAGAGAAAATCACCCGGCTATGGGAGGAAGTTGAATGGGATTGGTACACGCGGGGTGGACAGAATGTGCTTTTCTGGCATTGGTCGCCACAACACCAATGGCAAATGAACCTGCCGATACAAGGTTGGAATGAGTCCTTGATCGTGTATGTTTTGGCAGCTTCTTCTCCGACACATCCCATTTCCAAATTAGTATATGATGCGGGTTGGGCAAGAAATGGTGCGATGAAAAATGGAAAGCTTTTTTACAATTTTACACTGCCGCTCGGTGAAGACTTTGGTGGCCCTTTGTTTCTTTCCCACTATTCCTTCTTGGGGCTAGATCCGCGAAATCTCTCCGACCAATACGCCAACTATTGGACCCAAGCCGCCAATCATACCCGTATCAATCGGGAGCATTGTATACAAAATCCACTGGGATTTGTCGGATACAGCGCGCAGTCTTGGGGCTTGACGGCAAGTGATAATCACCTTGGTTATAGCGCCCATTCACCCACCAATGATTTGGGGGTAATTTCTCCGACGGCGGCGCTATCCTCCATGCCTTTTACACCAACAGAATCTATGGACGCGCTCCAACATTTTTATTATCTGATGGGCGACAGGTTGTGGGGTGAGTTTGGATTTCACGATGCCTTCAATGTGACCGAGGAATGGTATGCAGAATCGTACTTGGCGATAGACCAAGGCCCTATCATTTTGATGATTGAAAACTACAGATCCGGCCTTTTGTGGGAGCATTTTATGTCAAATCCAGAGGCGAAAGTGGGGCTGGCTAAGTTGAACATTGATAGTCCGCACCGAGATTGATGTTTCGTCAATCATACTTTTTTCGACTCCATATTCTGGCATTCACTGGCCAAAATAAATCGATATTCAGTTTGTTGAAAGTGTCAAATGGATTACGGCAATGGTCCGACACCATGCTCAAAGCGGTTTTCAACCGAATAATGAGGCATTGGCTTGCCTTTTCCTTTCTTTTTTCAATATTAGCCGCCTGAAAAAATCAAACCCATGAGAATTGCCCGCTTGTTATCGCTTTTTGCCCTTCTGTTTACTTTCCAACATACCATCGCCCAAGAAACTCCCAAATGGCTTCGCTATCCGGCAATTTCGCCCGACGGAAATACAATTGTATTTACATTCAAAGGTGACCTCTATACCGTGCCAAGTGCCGGAGGAAGGGCAACCCAGTTGACGTTCCACGAAGCGCATGATTTTATGCCTGTTTGGAGCAAGGATGGCAACAAGATCGCCTTTGCATCTGATCGCTACGGCAACTTTGACGTGTATGTGATGTCCTCACAGGGCGGAAATGCGACGCGGTTGACTTACCATTCTACAGATGAAATGCCCTACAGTTTTTCTGCCGACGACCAGGCCGTGATATTTGGAGGCGTAAGGCAGGATTTGGCGGAGCACAGGCAGTATCCTACAGGTTCCCAACCTGAACTTTACCAAGTTCCAGCCAAGGGAGGACGGGTAGATCAGGTGTGGACGATTCCTGCCGAATATGTAAAGGTCAGCGCCGACGGCAAGAAGATGATCTATCATGACAAGAAAGGTGGCGAAAATGAGTGGAGAAAACGCCACCAATCCGCGATTACGCGAGATATCTGGATGTATGACGCCACCACAAATTCCCATACCCAAATCACATCCTTTGCCGGAGAGGACAGGAATCCTGTTTTTTCTCCAGATGAAAAGTCGATCTATTACCTCAGTGAGGAAAAGGGGAGTTTCAATGTTTTCAAAACCTCACTTTCTAATCCTAAAGCAAGTACGCCGCTGACAAGCCTCAAGGATTTTCCGGTTCGCTTCCTGAGTATTTCCAATACAGGCACCATGGCATTTTCCTACGACGGTGAGTTGTACACCTTGAGGGAAGGCACCCAACCGCAGAAGCTTGAAGTAACCATTACCACCCAAAAGGCTAGCAATCCCGATTCCTATATCAGCATCAATGGAGGTGTTCGCGAAATGTCCATTTCCCCTGACGGAAAAGAAATCGCTTTCATCGCGCGCGGTGAAGTATTTGTGACCGCCGTGGATGGTTCCCTGACCAAAAGAATCACCAATACTGCTCAACAGGAGCGATTTGTGCAATTTGCACCGGATGGAAAATCGGTCATTTATGCTTCCGAACGAAACGGGAAATGGTCCATTTTCCAAACCAAGAGAGTGAGGGAAAAGGAAGAACCATTCTTCTATGCCAGTACCTTGCTCAAGGAAGAAGTATTGGTGGATTCGGAAAAGGACTGCTACCAGCCACAGCTTTCACCGGATGGTAAAAAATTGGCCTATATCGAGGGAAGAAGATCGCTGGTGGTGATGGATTTGGCAACCAAAGCCAAAACGAACTTGATGACTCCAGAGCAGCTCTTTCACATGCAGGATGGCGACCAATATTTTTCATGGAGCCCCGACAGCAAGTGGCTGCTTGCTGAGTACAATCCGACAATGGCAAACGGTGAAGTTGTGCTTCTGGATGTCACAGGCAAAACAGCCATGGAAAACCTGACGCGCAGCGGCTACGGTGATGGCAGGCCGAAGTGGGTCAATGGCGGAAAACAAATGATCTGGTTTTCCAACAGGGATGGTTTGAAGGGTTTTGCGACAAGTGGAGGTTCACAAAATGACGTATATGGGCTGTTTTTTACCAAGGAAGCCTATGACCGGTTCAGGTTGAATAAGGAGGAGTTTGAACTTCTGAAGGATGTAGAGAAAGCCGCGAAAAACGGAGAGGAAAAAAAAGACGAAAAGAAAGAGCCTGCCAACGTGGAGGACATCAAGATCGATTGGGATGAATTGAGGGATAGAAAAGCCAAATTGACTATCCATTCTTCTTCCTTGGGCGACGCTGTGCTTGACAAGGATGGAGAAAAGCTATTGTATCTGGCTCGCTTCGAAAAGGGCATGAACCTTTGGAGTACTGACCTGAGGACCAAAGAAACAAAGCTCGAATTGAAGTTGGATGCTGGGTTCGGCCGCTTGGAATGGGACAAGGAGATGAAAAACCTCTACCTATTGGCCGATGGCAATATTTCCAAAATCACGGACAAAGGGTCCAAGCGTGAGCAGGTCAAAATCGCGGGTGAGATGACATTGGACACGGAAGCAGAGCGTGCCCAGATGTTTGAGCATATCCGAATCCGTACCAAGGGGGCATTTTACACCCCGGATTTTCATGGGGTGGATTGGGATGCGCTGGCTGCTCAATACCAGAAATACCTTCCCTCCATCGGCAACAGCTACGAATTTGCTGAGATGGTTTCGGAGATGATAGGGGAATTGAACGTGTCCCATGCAGGGGCGAGGTTTAGCAGAAGCATTCCACAGGCAGATGCGACTGCTTCATTGGGAATTTTCATGGATTACGCTTTCAAAAGCCAGGGTATCAAGATTGTTGAGGTGCTCAAGGGCGGACCTTTGGACAAAGCCGGCATGAATGTGCAGCCGGGCATGGTGATAGAGAAAATCGACGGAGAGATGATTTCCTTGGAAAAGGACATCGCACAGTACCTCAATAGAAAAGCGGATAAGTTCACGCTTTTGGAAGTATTTGATCCGAAGACAAATGCACGGCAACAAATCACCGTCAAGCCAGTTTCCCTTGGCGAGGAAAGCCAATTGCTTTACAAGCGATGGGTGCGCAAAAACCAAGAGGAGGTCGAACGCCTGTCAAACGGTGCACTGGGCTATGTACATATTCCGGGCATGGCAGACGGCCCCTATCGGACTACTTATGAGGAAATGATGGGTAAATTCCATGACAAAAAAGCCGTCATCGTCGATACGCGCTTCAATGGTGGGGGTGATTTGGTGGCAGATTTGGCGATGTTCTTCACTGGGGAAAAATTCATCACCTATGCCACCGAGGATAGGGTAGTGGGTTATGAGCCAACATTCCGCTGGACAAAACCTACTTTGGCGATGTTCAACGAGGCCAATTATTCCGATGGACATTGTTTTGCCTGTGGTTATACGGATTTGAAAATCGGCAAAACGGTCGGTATGCCGACTCCGGGGACCTGCTCCTTTGCAGGTTGGGAAATGTTGCCGGACGGAGGCAGATGGGGTATTGTTCCGATTTCGGCTAAAGACAAGCAAGGCAACTGGATGGAAAACAACGAGACAAAGCCCCAATTCCAAGTCAAAAACATGCCTGGAAAAATCGACAAAGGTACCGATCAACAGCTTGAGAAAGCCGTGGAGGAACTGCTGAAAGATGTGAATTAGAGTTCAGTGTTCAGTAGCAGTTGGCAGAGTTCAGCCAACTGCCACTGCCAACTGCTACTGATTCTTTGCCCGTCTGCGCTCTTTGCGAGCATCGATAGCCACGAATGCACGCATGTGATTTTGGAACTGCCAACTGCCACTGCCAACTGCTACTGATTCTTTGCTCCTCCGCGCTCTTTGCGAGCATCGATAGCCACGAATGCACGCATGTGATTTTGGAACTGCTAACTGGAACTGCCAACTGCTACTGATCCTTTGCTCCTCTGCGCTCTTTGCGAGAACCGCAAATCACTCCACATAGAGCACCAAACCCTTCAAGTACTCCGTCTCGGGATGGAAGATGTTGACCGGATGGTCGGCAGGCTGGGATAAATAGTGCAAAATCCTGACGCCCCGCCCCACTTCCAATGCCGCTGCCGTCACCGTATGGGCAAAGAGCTGTTTGTCCACGACCTGTGAGCAGGAAAAAGTAAAGATCAATCCACCTGATTTGATTTTTTTCAAAGCCTCGGCATTGAGTCGCTTGTAGGCTTGCACGGCGTTGTGTTTGGCTTTCAGGTTTTTGGCAAATGCAGGTGGATCCAATACAATGATATCAAAATCGGCTTCGATGTCCCGGATGTATTTGACGACATCGGCCACTTTCGAATGGTGTGAGCCTTGAAAACCTGGATTCAGCCCGACATTCCGCTCCGTCAGCTCGATGGCTTTGGCTGAAATGTCCACTGAATGTACCTCCGCAGCACCCGCATTGAGGGCAGCTATAGAAAAGCCTCCCGAATAGCAAAACGTGTTTAGGACCTTTTTCCCCGCACTGTATCGTGCAAGCAGATGGCGGTTCTCACGCTGGTCCACAAAAAAGCCTGTCTTTTGACCTTTTTCCCAGTCGATTTCGAAGCGATTGCCATATTCCAACACCTGGTTGGAGATGGGTTCTCCCCAAAGCAAACGATTTTCGACCCCGCTGTTTTTTGGCAAAGTCTCGGCGCTTTTGTCATAGACTGCCTGAAGTTTTTCACCGTAAACTTCCTGCAATGCTACGGCAATTTGTTTGACTTGTTTAAACATCCCCATGTGATGGGTTTGGATCACGGCTGTTCCATTGTAAAAGTCCACAATCAATCCGGGTAGGCCGTCTCCTTCACCATGGATCAGCCTGTACACGTTCGTTAATTCATTGTCAACCAATCCAATAGCATTTCTCAATTCATACGCTGCTTGAATTTTTGTTTTCCAAAAACTCGCATCAATCTCGGTCTCCTCAAAGCTGACCAAGCGCACCATAATGCTACCGTATTGAAAATGACCGACGCCCAAAAACACGTCCCGATGACTGCAGACTTGCACCAATTCACCATTTTGGAGACTATCGTCTTTGTTGCCAATGGCACCGGAGAATATCCAATGGTGCCGTCTTTGGATGGAAATTTCTTTTCCGGGCAGTAATTTAATTTTGGGATATGGAAGCATGGATTTCTTTGTTTTTGGGGAAAATGAAAGAACCAACCACCATCATCACTGCGCTCACGATCAATGCAGGTAGATGGGGATAGAATGGAAGTTCGAATGAGGAAAGGCCCATGTAGGCAATCATGCCGAAAACAATCGACATCAAGGCTCCCATTTCCGAAGCCTTTTTCCAATACAAACCAGCCACCAAAGGAACGAATAGCGAAACAAGCATCAGAATCGAAGCGCCGGCAACCAACTCATAGATGTTGGACTTCCATTGGGCCATAATCGTGGAGATGATCGCGATGCTGACGATATTGAAGCGAAGGATCCAAAGGAAATGCTTGTCTTTGAGCTTTCCGCCGAAATAGGGTCTAATGAGGTTCTCTGATACAATCGCTGATGGTGCCAAGAGTCCCGCACTAGTCGTACTCATAATCGCCGAGATCAGGGCTCCAAAAAACAAAATCTGAACATGGAGACCACTGTGCCGCAGTACCATCTCCGGAAGCAAGAGTTGCTTGTTTTCCAAGTAGATTTCGGGATATAAATGTTTGGCGCCCAATGCGATAAATAGCGGTAGCAAACCAATGGTTACATAAAAAGTCCCAGCCAAATAAGTCGATTGCACGGCAACTTTCTCGGATTTGGAAGACATCACGCGCTGGTAGATGTCTTGGCTTGGAATGCTGCCCAAGCCCAAAATGATCCAAGCACCGATGTAATTGGTCCAATCCAACACCTTCGCGTCTGGGATAAATTGGAAGCTTCCTTCGGGCGCTGAATCCAATATGGGGGAAATGCCGCCTGCTTTTTGGGCCACCAAAACAGCCACCCAGACCAAGCCGATCACGATGAAGGTTGTTTGGATAAAATCCGTGATCGAGATTGCCCACATTCCTCCGAGGAAAGTGTAAAACACCACAATCGCAGCCGAGAGTATGATTCCTTGGGTAATGCTGATATCGGCGACAGTGGTGAAAATCAAAGCCAATGCGACCAACTGTGCCGCTACGTATCCGAAGTAAACCGGCACCATAAAGATGGAAGCAAAGAACTCCACCTTTTTTCCAAAAATCCTTTTATAGACGTCTCCGATGGTCAGGACATTCATGCGGTACATTGGGCGAAGGAAAAACCTGCCGAACAGAATAAGGCATAGCGCCCCTCCAAATGGATCTTCGATCACGCCCAAAAGCCCATTTTCCAAATATTCCGACGACGCCCCAAAAATCGTCTCCGATCCAAACCATGTCGCAAAGAGCGCCGATGCAGAGAGAAACAAGGGCAACTGCCGGCCTGCCAACACAAAGTCATTTGAGTTTTTGACCAGTTTGGAGGACCAGGCACCGATCGCCACGGTAATCAAAAGGTAAATGATGATGGCTGTTAGGAGCAAAGTCTGAAGAGATTTGAGAGTTTAGAGGTGAGATATGAGATTCGGGTTTCTACCGCCATTGGGATTAATGCCTAGATTCGATAATGGAAATTCGATGTTCGATATTCTAAATTCGACATTCATTATTCGGCAGTTCAGAAGATTTAGCTAGTCCTGCCTTTTCCCCAATTTCTCCATCGTATATTAATTGCAGGAGACTCAAATCTTGTGTCTTGAGTCTTGCGTCTCAATTCTCAAATCTCCAGTTTCAACCATACATTTTCTCCCTCAAAGCCTTGATTTCGGCGGATTCGAGGTAGTCGTCGTAAGGCATCCTGCGGTCGATGGTTCCTTTGGGGGTAAATTCAATGATCCTATTGGCGGAAGACTGTACAAAGGCATGGTCGTAGGATGTCATCAGCACAGTCCCGTTGTAATCGATGATGGCATTGTTGAAGGCTGTGATCGATTCAAGGTCCAAGTGGTTGGTAGGTTCGTCCATGACGAGGAGGTTGGGGTTTTGGAGCATCATCCGAGATACCATGCAGCGGACTTTCTCACCACCCGATAGGACCGAACATTTTTTCAATGTTTCTTCCCCGGTGAAAAGCATCCTTCCCAAAAACGTCCTGACATAAGCCTCTTCCTGATTGGAAGAATATTGCCGCAGCCAATCGATGAGGTTCAGTTCGGTTTGGAAATATTTGGAGTTATCATTCGGCAAATAGGCCTTATTGATCGTGACGCCCCACTTGTAATGGCCTTTTTGGACGGGAATTTCGTCCATGATGGTTTGGAAAAACTTAGTGACAGCCTGTTTGGTCTTGGAGATAAAGGCGATTTTGTCGCCTTTGTCCACCATCAGGTTGACGTCGGTGAAGTAGATGGCATTTTCATCCTTGAGTTCCAATCCCTCGGTAAGGAATATCTGGTCACCGGCCTCACGCTCAGGCTTGAAGATAATGCCCGGGTATTTTCTCGTGGATGGCTGGATGTCATCGATATTGAGTTTTTCCAACATCTTTTTTCTGGCTGTGGCTTGGCGTGACTTCGCCACGTTGGCCGAGAAGCGTTGGATAAATTCCTGCAGTTCCTTCCGCTTATCTTCGATCTTTTTATTCTGATCGGACTTCTGCTTGGCGGCCAATTGGGAGGATTCGTACCAAAACGTGTAGTTACCAGAGTAGATCCTGATTTTCCCAAAATCGATATCCACGATATGTGTCGAAACCGAATCGAGGAAGTGTCGGTCGTGGGAAACGACGATGACAAGGTTTTTGAAATTGACCAAAAAGTCCTCCAACCACACGATGGTTTCGGCATCAAGGTCGTTGGTGGGTTCGTCGAGGATGAGGATATCAGGATTTCCAAAAAGCGCCTGGGCTAATAATACCCGTACTTTTTGGTTTCCAGCAAGTTCCTTCATCTGAAGGTAATGGAGGCTTTCCGAAATACCCAAGCCCGAAAGCAAAGCTGCGGCGTCTGATTCCGCATTCCATCCGTCCATTTCGGCAAATTCCGCCTCCAATTCAGAAGCGCGGAGACCGTCGGCCTCCGTAAAGTCAGCTTTCATGTAGATCGCGTCCTTTTCCGCCATGATTGCATAGAGTTTTTTGTGCCCCATGATGACGGTTTTGAGCACTTCCACCTCGTCAAATTCAAAGTGGTTTTGTTTCAACACGGCCATCCTTTGGCCTGGGGTGAAATTCACCGAACCCGAAGTGCTGTCTACCTCGCCAGACAGGATTTTCAAAAAAGTGGATTTTCCCGCACCGTTGGCACCGATGACGCCATAGCAGTTGCCGGGGATAAATTTGAGGCTGACATCCTCAAACAAGGTCCTTTTCCCAAACTTCAGGGAAAGATTATCTACTGAAATCATTTTTGGCTATTTGATAAGAAGCTGCAAAGATAAGGAAATTGGGGAAAAGGGGTAACGACGACCGAAAGCTTGCCCTACTTGGAACATGAAGCGCTATTCCCTGATAAAATACACCTCCGCGATCTTCCCGTCCTTGATTTTGTAAATGGCGATGGCACGGAACGGCGGGTCTTTCGGCGAAATCGTGACTTCCTCTTGGTCGATGACGGTATTGCCCATTACGATGCGATTGACGAGACGGCAATGGAGGTCAGGAGTCCGCACAAACATCCTCCCGTAGATGTCCTTCATTTCGGTGAGGCCTTGGAACTGCAGTTGGTCGGGAAAGTTGTACACCTTGACGTCTTCCGCATAGGGGAGGAGAAATGCGTCTATATTGCGGTTGTTGTAGGCATCCAATTGCTGTTGGGCGAGCATTTCGGCTTGTTTTTCAAGATCTGATTGAGCCATCGCAGTGCCGATTAGGCTAAGAAAAAAGAAACTGAGCATACATTTAAACACGGTGTCTGTCCTCCTGCCAGTCGGTGACCGCTTTTTTGATGTCGTCTGCTTTCATTTTTTCCTTGATTGCCCGATCCATCAGTGGCAGCAATTCCGCATCCCCGGCAAACCGCAAGGCGATGATCTGCGACAGGCGCAGTTGGCTTTCCTTTTCTTTGAAAGACTTCCCCGTCATCTCAAAGTAACGTTGGCGCATTTCCAGGCGAATGATCCGGTTTTGGTTTTTGAGCGCATAGATACGAGCCAGGAAAGGAAAAGAGACGAACAAAAATGCTCCCATTAGCTGCTGCAGCGTAGGCGCCAAATCTTCCCCTCCCATTATTCCGTGGATGAGGTTTGCCAGGCTCCACAAGAAATACAGCAAGGTGATTGGCACGAGAACAAAATGGTGAAAGGGATACAACCTCCTGTGGTTTTTGTAGTTCTGCATGGGTTTGATTTTCATTTTCGTTAAAAGTAGCAAAATTCCACGTCCGAAATATTGCCAATGCGCTGGTTTTGGAAAGCAAGGGCCTTCTTTTTACCTTCGTGCCAAATTCATTAGGTGGACATGGACTTCAAAAAACTCAATGCCGAATTGGCCAATATCGTGGAAAAGAGAATCGCCCTTAGTAAGATTTCCTATGCCGACGAGGCATACGATACGATTGAGGAGGAATTGCACGACTTGGAGGACGATTTCAACGAGGCCTATGGCGACGAATTGGAGTCGGCGCTGGAGAAAATCTATGACCAGTTGAAATCAGACAATGATGTCCTCTTGCCTTCCGCTTATCTTGCCAATTCCTATGTGGCGATGAAGCCTGATGCTCAAGGTTTTATCAATTACGAGGTAAAGGGAAATGAAGGCGTTCCCTTGGAATCCGAGCAGTTTGACAAGATGGATGTTAGGCTTGTCTTGGTTCCAAATCCCACCCGCTTTGTCCTTCGGATCAACGGCAAATCCATGAAGGACCTGTGGATTGCGAAATAATCCCTAGACGTTCCTGAATCGATAGAATATGCCGAGTGGCAATTTTTTCTTGAACCGATCGATGAGATAAAGCTCTCCGTGTTCGGCATTTTCAACTTTTTCAAAATTGCCTTCAATAAGGTTGGCGGCAATCATCGAACTGAAGCTCAAGGAGTACATGTTGAGGATCAGAAAGTGATGATCAGGGTGTAACAGCTCTGCGCAACTTTTGAGCATTTCATTGATCTGTTCTTCCAAGATCCATTTTTCCCCGTCCGGCCCGCGGCCGTAAGCGGGCGGGTCAAGGATAATCCCGTGGTACTTGTTGCCGCGTCGGACTTCCCGTTTGATAAACTTCATGGCGTCATCGACAATCCAGCGGATACCGTCCAAGCCCGAAGCTTCCATATTGAATTTGGACCAAGTGACTACTTGCTTCACGGAATCCAAATGTGTGACATCTGCGCCAAAAGCCCTGGCGGCGACAGATGAAGCTCCCGTATAGGCGAATAGATTCAGGATTTTGGGGTTTTTCACTGGGAATTTCCGGAGTGTGTCCGAGATATAGTCCCAATTAACGGCTTGTTCAGGAAACAAGCCTATATGCTTGAAAGCCGTCATGGCGAGGTTGAGCCGCATTGATAGGCCGTCAGGGTTTTTGTAGTTGACTTGCCATTGTTGGGGAATCTTTGTGTACTCTTCCCATTGTCCCTTTTCGGGATTGTTTTTTTCCTTGGCAAAATGCGCGTCAGCCATTTTCCGCCATTCGGAATCGGGAAGCGACTTGTCCCAAATCGCCTGTGGTTCTGGTCGGCTCAGGACATATTTCCCAAACCGTTCCAGTTTTTCAAAACCTCCGGTATCGATCAACTCGTAGTCTTCCCAATGCTGGGGGGAAAGGGACAAAATCGTTTCTTTCATGCCACAAAAGTAAGCAGATAATCGAAATGCGGTTGGATTAAATAAATGCGATTACTTTTCGGTACCTTCGATAGGTAAATCCAAAAAAAATGATCCTTAGATCCGTATTCCTTTTGTGTTGCATGCTTTGTCCCTCGGCTTACCTGTGGGCTCAAAGCAACGCCAATGTCCAACCTGCCGAAAGCAAGTACCTGGGGACTTTTAGAATCAATGCCAAAAGCGACGGCGTCAAGGGCACTCCATTTTTGTTTGACAATCCCCCAAACGGAAAAATCAAGTTGTCTGGCGGCAAAGAATACGAAAGCATTCCTTTCAATATCCTCCTGGAGAAAAACGAAGTATACATTCAGACTGATGGGGTCGATTCTGACCCGCTTCCGGTCAGGAACTGGGAAACAATTGTCATTCCTGGAGATGGCAATAGGCTTTTTCGCACTGAGTATTTGAGTGGAAAACCTCAGGTTTTAGAGATCTTGTTTGAAAAGGATGGGGAAAAATTTGTGGCCCAACACTCAAAAACGCTGATCCGCCCAACCCAGCAGCGGGATGGCTATACTGGTCCGCAGTATGATACTTTTCGACATGATATCAAGTATTTCAGAATCAAGGGTATGCAAACCATTGAAATCAAGGCGAATGCAGCCGGATTGAAGGAGTTGGCGGGAAGCAAGTACGAGGATGTTAGGGATTATATTAAAAATGAAAAATTAAAGCCCGAGGACCCAAAGGATATGTCAAAAATTCTTTCGTATATTTTCGGCAGTTGACGCGCTCCAAATCCATGAAAACCAGCATTTCTCCCCTGTTATTGTTATTTTTTGCTTTACTGGGCATTTCCTGCGTTCCCGAAGAGACAGCCCCTTCCAATGAATTGGAGGCTCCTCTATCGATCGGTTCGATCAAGACACAGGCCATCGTGGATCAGTATATTGTGGTATTGAACGCTACCGATGCTTCGAGCCGGAAGTTCTGTGACGGTCGGGTGGATGAAGCGGGATTTCGTATTTCGCTTGGGAAACTGTTGGCAAGCCATCGAATCAGTGAAGATAATGTGGTACGCACATACAGTTCAGCTTTGAATGGTTTTTGCGCAAAACTGACGCCAGAAGAAGTCGAAAAATTGAAAGCAGACCCCTCCGTGAAATACGTAGAGCAAGATAGGCAGGGGGAACTAGGTTTCGGGGTCAATAATTTGCCTTGGGCCAATTCCGGCACCTTTCAGACAGGCCAAGTCATCCCTTGGGGGGTCAAAAGGGTGGGAGGTCCATTTCAATACAGCGGGCCAAATCGTGTATTTGTGATCGATACCGGGATTGATCTCGCCCACCCGGATTTGAATGTCGATATCGAAAGGGGCTTTGATGCATATCAGTTCAATGACAAGGTGAACTTGGGCGACGAACATGGTCATGGTACGCATGTGGCGGGCACAATCGGTGCACTCGACAACAACTTTGGTGTGGTAGGTGTAGCCGCTGGCGTACCCGTGGTACCTATCAAGATCTTTTTTGGGCGGAGGGCCGCCTTTACCTATTCTGGAATGCTCGCCGGTGTGGACCATCTCTGCAAATGCGCAGGTCCCGGCGACGTCGCTAACCTGAGTTTTGGTGGTTTTGACAACAGCACTGCGATGGATGAAGCGGTGGTAAATATTTCGGAGAGCCGAAAAATCTGGATGGTGATCGCGGCAGGAAATTCCAGCCTTCCTGCCAGTTCCTTCAGTCCAGCCCGAGTCAATGGAAAATACACAATTACGGTATCCGCGATCGATGCGTTCAACAGATACGCTTGGTTCTCACACTATGGATCGCCGGTCAAATACGCCGCACCAGGTGTCAATGTGGTTTCAACCTGGATAAATGGAGCCTACAGCAACCAAACTGGAACATCGATGGCTGCCCCACACGTCGCTGGATTGCGGGTCTTGGGCGAAATTGGGACAGATGGAAATGTCGTCAATTACCCCGTATCTCCCGCGGACCCAATCGCGGTGCGGAAAACTGCAAATTAAATTCTTGATCTCTTGGATAACTTATTTTTTTTCAACACCTTGTAGGGCTTAAATCATCCCTATAATTATCTCGCATATATGCTCAGGCTTTTTTTGATGTTGTCGGTATTTGGCATTACCGCTATGCTGCACACAAAGGCTTCAGAATTGGATAGCCTCAAAAAGGTTCTCCAAGGCCTGCCATCTGAGCAGAAAAGGTTGGAATTTTTAAATCAAGCAGCATTCAATCTCCGGGAAAAAAATCCAAAGCAATCCTTGGAATGGTCACTTCAAGCTGAGCAGTTGGCCGTTCATTTGGAGGATAGTGTACAATTGGTCGCATCAAAAGGCAACTTGGGATGGGTTTATTACAGATTGGGTATTTGGGATAAATCATTCAAGTATTCAAAAGATGCCTACCTCATCGGTACCAAGATCGGAGATCGGAAAGAGATCGGGATGGCGCTCAACAACCTTGGGTCCCTTTATTACCAAAGGAGAAACTATTCCGAAGCCATCCAAAAATTCAAGGAAGCATTAGAGGTAGGGTACGAGATCAAAGACGATTACTTGATCATCAGGAGTATGAACAACATCGCGCTCAATCTTTCCAAGGTGGGTGAATTGGACTCGGCCTATTGGTATGCGAAGCAGGCCCTGAAACAAAACGAAGAAGTTGGAGCTGCATATTTCAGCAGTTTCACCCATCGTGTCATCGGTGATATTTTGCTTGCAAAAGGAGAATTGTCGAATGCGATCAATTCTTTTGAGCGAGCGCTTGATGTTTCCACCTCCCATAACTTGGCTTCTTTTGAGGCGTCTGTTTTTCACCGATTAGGCAAAGCCTATCTACAGTTTGGGGATAAGGCAAAATCCAGAGAATACTTGGAAAAAGGCTTGAAAATCGCCAGCGAAGGAGGATTTAAAGACGAATTGCTGCATACCTATCAGGAGCTCGCGAATTTGTACCATGCACTTGGCAATGTGGAAAAGGCCTACGAATACCACCGGGATTTCATTGAGTTGAATAGGATACAGGATGAAGCAAACGACAAGGAAAGGATTGCGGTGCTTCAGGCCATGTTTGAGGTTGAGAAATCGGATGCAGAGATCAATTACCTCAAGATGGAGAATAATCTTAAAGAGCTAGAGATCCAAAACTTCAAACGATTGGTTGTCATTATCGCCATTTCCGTCGTTCTGGCCTTGTTTCTATTGATCCGGCTTTTGGTACTCAATAAGCGGCTGAAGCAAGCGCACCGGGATTTGGAGAGAAAGAAGAACGTTTCTGAAATTCAGCGGAAAGAATTGGAGGAGAAATCCATGGAGCTTGCGGAGTCCAACCGTATGAAAAACAGGATTTTCTCTATCTTGGGTCACGACCTCAAAATGCCTGTGGCCCAATTGAAAGGTGTATTGGAGCTTCTTCACAATCAGGAATTGTCTAAGGAGGAGTTTGAGGGAATCTCCCATATCCTAAAAAGAAATGTTGATGGGCTTTTTGAAACGATTGACAACATTCTTATCTGGTCAAGGTCCCAAATGGAGGGATTCCGTGTGCAGCCTTCGAGGGTGAGGATGATTCGTGTCGTCCGGCCTTGTTTGGAATTATTGCAGTATCAGGCTAGTTCAAAGGACATCATCGTTTATCTATATGTCGATCCGGATGTGGAAGTTTTTGCCGACCCGGATTTGCTGCAAATCATAGTTAGAAACCTTATCAGCAACGCGATCAAATTTTCCAATAAGGGTTCCCGTATCGACGTGATGACCAAAGGCGAACGCGATATCCTCAAGCTGATTGTCCAGGATTTTGGCACAGGAATGAGTGAGGTCAAGCTCGATACGATACTCAACCAACAGGTATTGCTGCTTGAATCGAGTGTCGGTACGGAAAAGGAAAAAGGTACGGGTTTGGGATTGAGCCTTTGCAAGGAGTTTTTGTCCAAAATGCAGGGATCTCTTGAGATCGAAAGCAAAAAGGGAGAGGGAACAAAGGTAACCGTCGTATTGCCAAGGCTTACGAATCAACCAGTGCTGCCAGTGACGGCGCAATAAACTTTTCAGCATTTATTTTTTTATCGATCAGCCCGAGTTCCAGTAAAATCTGTTGGGTGTTTTCGACGTCGGGTTTCCGGATATGGTTGTCTTCTGCCCATTCAGTTTGCTCCAGCCATGTTTTGATATCGTCCACTTGAATGCCGTAGACTGCCGAAATTTGCTCTGCCAAGGTTTTCCCCCTTCTTAAATCGATGGATTTCTGGTAAACCAAATCCCTTAGCTCGCCTATGATTTCGCCGAATTTCTTGATGGAGTTTTCGTGCGCTACTATCGCAAAACAAGGCCAAGGCGTGGGGATTTCCCCGATTCTTTTGAACAACCCACGGTCAACAAGGGGCTTGGTCGTGAATTTTTCCCAAAGGAACAGTTTAGCCTTGCCATCTTTCATACTTTCTATGGCACCATTCAGGTCACCGATGATTTCAAATTTCAGCCTATCGATATCCCAACCTTCTCTTTTTGCCAAAATAAACGCCATCAAATGGGAACCGGAGCCCATTCGCGAAACCAGAAATGGGGCTTCAGCAAATGCGGCGATTTCAGACCTTTCTGAGCTGCCTGGAGCATGAATACCCCAAATCAGCGGCGAACGGACATGCATACCGACCATCAGCCCTGGATTGCCTTCGATTTTATCCTTGATATAGCTCTCGGTGAGCACGATTGCGATATCGGTTTTCTCCTCCCTGAGAGCCTTGTTCATCGCTCCGGAGCCCTTCGGCTCGTTTTGCCAGACAAGTTCGATTCCATCTGCCAAAAATGGCTGAGAGTCTACAACCTTTACCCACGGGAAATTGAAATGCTCAGGGACGCCAGTGATAATCAATTTTTCCATATTCGATTTAATTCAAACAAAAATACCGCTATTTGATCGATAGCGGTATTTGTGACAGGAACCATTTTACGATCAGCCATCATGTGTAGCTGACCGGTCGGTGATCAGCAAGTTTGCCAAGCCGGCAATAATCAGTGAGGTGCCAGCCAGGACCATTGTGTAAATGACTTCCTCTCCAAACAGCAGCTTGTAGCTAAAGTTAATTCCCCCCAATGCTGCCACGATCTGCGGGATGACGATAAACATATTGAAAATCCCCATGTAAACGCCCATTTGCTTGGGATTTACAGCACTCGAAAGCATGGCATAAGGCATTGACAAAATGCTCGCCCAAGCGACACCGACCAATGCGAAACACAAATGCAACATCCAGGGTGTCTGCACGAAATAGATGGAAATAAACCCAACCCCACCTGCGATCAGACTCAGCATATGGACCATTTTTCTATTGATTTTTACCTTGCTCGTCACAAATGCTAAAATCAAGGCAAAAAACATGGAAACTAGGCCGTAGGTACCCAAGTAGTTTCCGACACTGTCAGCCGCATCATTGTAGATTTGGGACGTAGTATCGGTGGCTTTGAATACATGTTCCGTAATGGCAGGCGTGGCAAAACTCCACATTGTGAAGAAAGCAAACCAGGAAAAAAACTGGACAATGCCCAGCTGTTTCATGACCGAGGGCATGCCGGCGATATTTTTGAAGATCTCTTGAAGCCCATTGAGGAAGCCTTTACTTTCCTCATTTTCCCGCCTAAATGCGTCCAAATCCTCGGGAGGATACTCATCCGTAGTCAAGATGGTGTAAAGGATCGAACCGAAAAGCACCACTGCACCTACGGCAAATGCAAACTTGACTGAATCTGGAACCACGCCGGCCTCTGCTGTATTGGGGATGCCTATTTGGGTCATGAACCAAGGGAGGTTGCTTGCAACCCAAGTTCCAATGCCAATGATCAAGGTTTGTACAACAAATCCATAGGACCGCTGGCTATCGGGAAGCTTATCGGCAACGAGTGCCCTGAAAGGTTCCATCGAAATATTGATCGACGCATCCAAAATCCATAAGGCCCCGGCCGCCATCCACAGCGCGGAGGAATACGGGGCAAAAAACAGCGCAATTGTACTCATCACCGCGCCAATCAAGAAGAATGGCCTCCTTCGTCCAAATCTGGAATGCCAAGTACGGTCGCTGAGGTAGCCGACTATTGGCTGTACCAACAATCCTGTCAGGGGTGCAGCGATCCATAACAACGGAATAGCATCTTTGTCTGCTCCGAGGGTTTGAAAAATCCGGGACATGAATCCTCCCTGCAGGGCAAATCCGAACTGGATGCCCAGAAATCCAAAGCTCATGTTCCAGATTTGCCAGAAGCTGAGCGTGGGTTTTTTACTGTCTTTTGCGTGCATTATTTTGGGTCGGGGAAATACGCTTGAATTGTCTATGTCAGTTGAATCTGACCGTAAACTCGTCCGCTGAATGGTCAATGATTACCGTCGGAACATCCTTCATTTCGAAATAGGGGTGACTGTGATCCGGAAGTGGATCAAATTCTGTCAGTTTTTCCAAGAAAGCAAAAGACTCCAGTTGAATGGGAAGCATGTGTCCTTTCCAGTGGATTTCCTCGACGCTCGCACCGTGGAAGTAAAGTTTGATCTTTGAAAATGTACTTTTGAATTTTCCTTCGGATGCCGAAAAGCGGATTGTTTTGTGGGTAGGATCCACGGCAATACTGCGGCGAAGGTATTCGCCGTTTTTATAGCCGAATCCAATACCGTCATCTTCGTAGTGCTGGTAAGAGAATGGCCTTTCACCCATGAAAAGATGAAGTCGAAGCATTCCGTCATGGCGCACAGAAGTATGGGGGACCATTGATTGCATGGCCAGGATTGAGCCAGCACGGACATACACCGGTAGGTAACTAATTGGACAATCCTGATAGACGACCTGATTTCCATCATGTATTTTACCGTCAAACAGGTAATACCAATCTCCCTCAGGAAGAAAAACCTTGGTGATTTCCTTGGTGCTTTCTACTGGCGCAACGAGAAGGTTTTCACAAAACAAATACTGATTTTGAAAAGCTGAATCATATACCAAAGAATCATGGGGATGATCGATTGCAAGGCTTTTCGCTAGTGGCAAGCCAGTCAATGTACTTTGATAAAAATTTGAATAAATCGTAGGTAAAAGTTTGTATCTCAGATTCATATAATTTCTGGATATCTCCTCTACCTCTTCTCCGAATGCCCAAGGTTCAGCATCGTTGCTATTGATCATGGAATGTGCTCTGAAGAAAGGCGCAAACGCTGCAATACTCATCCACCTTGCAAAAAGCGATTTGCTTGCCTCGCCCGCAAATCCTCCCACATCATAGCCCGAAAAGGAAACACCGCTCAAACCTAGGCTATTGACAAGTCTGATACCTGCCATCATGTGCTCTTCACTTGCGACATTGTCACCGGTCCAAGCGGCTGCATACCTTTGGATACCTGAGAATCCGGAGCGGGTAAGGATGAAAGGACGTTCTTCGGGCCTTTGTTGGATGCTTCCCAATTGTGCGCTCTTTGCCATTTGAAAGCCGTAGATGTTTCTTGCTTTTCTGTGTGAAACCTGTTCACCTTCGTAGTCGAATTCGATCAGGTTTGGCGTGAATTGGCCCCAAGAAGCAGGTTCATTCATATCTGTCCAGTAACCGTCGACACCGGCCTCTTCATAAAACTCCATCTTTTCTGCCCACCATTGCCTTGTTTCGGATTTGGTGAAGTCCGGAAATGCACACCAACCGGGCCAGACTTGGGCTTCATATACCTCTCCGTCGGGGTATTTCACGAACAGATCCCGCTCCAGGCCTTCGTCGTATGGAGCATAGCCTTTTTGGGTCTTGATTCCCGGGTCCATGATGACCACTACTCTGAATCCTTTTTGCTTCAAGGCTTTGATCATGGATTTTGGATCTGGAAACTTCTCTCCGTCAAAAGTGAATACCTTGTACTTTTCCATGTGGTGGATGTCAAGGTAAATCACATCAGCTGGCATTTTTTTGTCCCGGAAGGTATTTGCCAATGTAAGTACCTCAGAATCGGGATAATAGGAGTACCTGCACTGTTGGTAGCCGAGTGACCACAAGGGTGGCATTTCCATTTTCCCCGTTAATTCTGTGTAGGCGCTGATGATTTTCCCCACATGGTCATCATGGAAGAAATAATAGTCCAGATCGCCGTCATCCGCAGAATAGTAGACAAAGCGGTTGGTCGAAGCTCCAAAATTGAAGATTGTCTTATGGGTGTTGTCCAAAAAAATACCGTAAGCCAATTTGTTGTGTACACCTATGTAAAAAGGAATACTCATATAAAGTGGATCGTCACCGACGCCGTAGGCAAAGTAGTCGGTGTTCCAGTTTGTATAGGCTTTTCCAAACCGGTTGAGGTTGCCGGTTTTTTCACCAAGACCGATGAATTTCTCATCTTTTTGAACCTTCTTATAATTACTCACCTCGGTGCCAAGCCATGAGACCGCAAAAGCTGGATCATCCTCATTAATGATTTGGCCAAGCGGAGTTTGGAAAGAAAGATGAAAAGGGTCAAGATTGACGTTTAAGTGAATTTTGGAGGTCTTGATCCAAATGTTCCCGTCAATCTTCAAGATTTCCACGGCAACTTCCCTTGGGTTTTTCACCACCGAATAGGGGTTGGGCAAGAAAGTCTCATCCCGACCGATCTGTACCCTGATTGTATGTTCGTCGTAGACCGTGATTTCAAAATTGGCTGAGGATGTCCTGCCTATTATTCCGTTTGGTTTTTCTTCCCAAAAAATAACATTCCCAATGGGAAGGTTTCGCTTGTTGGACTTTTGGATTTCTATTGTGGCCATGCTGCTGCACCAGTTTAATGTAACTTTGATCGAAGCTTTGTGATGCTTGTTCGGGCTAATTTAGAAACTATCATCAAAGGATAAAATCTCTGAAGGCATCGTTCCAATGCGCCTAAATGCCTTGTATAGGAGTGCCAAGCCCGTTTATTTTGAAAAAATCAAGATTCAATCGTTTGCACTGTGATATAAAAAAAAATGAAAAAAATCATCGATGATTCGAAGAATTTGTGGCAAAAATCCCGAATGGGGAAAAATTCCGCAGTCTTCTACAAGATAAGTTTTTGCTAAGGCATTCTCAGCGATGATTTTCTGATGACCAATTCCGTGTCCAATACGACATCTTGTGGTCTTTGATAACCCGGCTCTTTGCCTCCAATCATGTCCAAAAGGAGATGGGTGGCATTTTCCCCGATGCTGAATCCCGGCTGCGACACCGTAGACAGGGGAGGATCAATCATGGAGGAAAATTGCCAATTGGAATAGCCGACAATCCCAACGTCTTCCGGAATTCTCAATCCCAGGTTCTTTATAGCTATCATGGCGCCGGCGGCGACGATATCATGATGGGCAAAAATGGCATCCGGCCTGTCGGATTTGTCCTTGAACAGTTCCATGGCAATTTGGTAGCTTTCCGACTCCGATCCACTGGGACATTCCACTATCCAATCGGGACGGCCGCCGAGCCCTGCGTCTTCCAAAGCTTTCAGGTAGCCTTCTTTTCTTCTTTTGCTGATCGCGAGGTTGCTCGGACCCGCCAAATGTGCGATTTTTTTATACCCTTGTTTCGCAAGGTGGATTGTCGCATCATAGGCGCCCTGATAATCGTTGACAGTGACATTTACGGTATTTTCCAGATCGGGCTTTCGGTCAAAAAAAACGATCGGAAAATCCAGATCCATCAATTTCTTGAAATGAGAGAAATCCGTCGTTTCTCGTGAATAACTCACAAGCACTCCGTCAATCTGATTTGAAAGCATGGTTTCGATGGAGCTCTTTTCCCTGCTCAATTTCTCATTGGTTTGGACCAGGATAACATTGTATCCATTGGCATGTGCGACCTCTTCCACGCCGCTGATGACGGTCGAAAAGAAAAAATGAACAACCTCCGGAATAATCACGCCTATGGTAAAGGACTTGCTTTTTCGCAAACTGAGCGCAACCGCATTTGGGCGATAGTTTAGCCGGTCGGCCAGTTCTTTCACCTTTCTTTTCGTTTCATCGCTGATACCGGGGTAGTCCTTCAGCGCCCGCGAAACGGTCGAAGTCGAAACATTCAGTTCTTTAGCAATGTCTTTGATGGTCGCCTGGCCAAGTTTCATAAAAATTATATTTTTCGAAGATTTTGCTGTGCACTTAAATCAACCCGTCAAATAAACAGATGTTTTTTCAGATAATTTGATGGCCTGTATTATTCATGCAGTTTTTATTGAAGAATTGTGAAATTTAGTAAAATGTGCAAACGATTGCGGTACCGTTTGCACAAAAAAAAACAAATTTTTAAGATGATTTAGGTTTGCATTAAGGTTTTAGATTGCTTAATATTTGGTTGTAAAAGTTGGAGAACCTCCCTGACGATTATTTTGGAGAATGAATCCAATACAAACTCAGGTTCATTAATTGCATTAATCCAATAACAATTGAAACAATAAATACCAAACACAATTACCTATGAGAGTTTTATCTAAAATTTCCTGGGTAGCATTTATGCTCCCGCTACTGATCTGGTCGTGTGCTCCAATGGACCAGCCGACGATTATCCCGCAGACCGGATCAACTTTGGTGTCACCTGCAGCTGGTTCCAGCCTAGTATTGTTGGAGGCGTCAAAGGGAGACTCAATCAGCTTTCAAGTTACGCCACCTGATTTTGGTGTACCAGGTGCTGTTGAGATTACCTACAAACTGGAGATGGCGAAAGCCGGAACGAATTTCGCCAAAGTTGTTGCACTTGGCACTTCAAAAAGCCCGATCATCAAAGTTAAAACCGAAGATTTAAATGGCAAGTTGTTGGCCGAAGGTTTGGAAGCTGGAAAATCCGCAGCAGTTGAATTTCGCGTCACTACCTCCATCAACAGGTCATTGAGTGACTTGGTAGGTGCGGCTTCAAACCTGAATGTCACCCCTTACCTCGCCACAGTCGTGTTGCCTTCGCTGAGGGTGCCTGGAGATTATCAAGGTTGGAATCCTGGAAACAACAGCACCATCATCTATTCTGCGAACTCAGATAACATTTATGAAGGCTTCGTACACATTCTTTCCGGCTCCGGTGAATTCAAATTTATCACCGGTCCTGAATGGGATAAATATCCAGATTATGGCACAGACGCCGCTCCCGGAAAATTGATCCAAAAGGGCGGCAACATCAAGATTCCTGGTGATTTTGGGACACACAGGGTGAAGGCGAACTTGTCTGCTTTGACCTATGAACTGGTTAGAATCGGGGTATGGGGAATCATCGGTGATGCCGTAAATGGATGGGATACTGAAGTCCCAATGAATTTCAACAGGGATCAGAATATCCTGACGATCGACTATGCCCTCAAAGTCGGTAAAATGAAATTCAGGACAAATACTTGGGACAATAATTATGGACTAGGTTCAGCTCCTGGCGAAGCTAGTGCAGGCGGTCCAGATATTCCGATCGCAGAGGCTGGAAATTACACGATCACATTGGATTTCAAGACTCCGGGAAAGGTACTTTATTCGATTACAAAGAAGTAAGTTAGATTTCCTATCAAACGATTCTCAATAAAAACCGGTGGTGCCAAGAATTCCTGACGCCACCGGTTTTGTTCATTCAAGTAAAAATTATAGTTATGCGAATCCTATTCAAACGCCTGATTTTTTCAACGCTATTTCTTTTTGTCGCTCAATTTTCTTTTTCGCAAGTCACTACAGAACCTGCATTTCCCCGAGCAGACCAAAAAGTCAAAATCATTTATGACGCCACCAAAGGAACCACGGGTCTGAGAGATGTCGATCCTGTTTACATACATATTGGTGCGGTAACAGCCGGACCTACATCCACGACTTGGTCAATAGTGCCTTTCGCATGGGGCACCGCCAATCCTGATGCCAGGATGACAAAGGTAGCTCCCAATTTATGGGAGTTTGAGCTGACACCAAATACCCTTTTTAACCCTTCATCTGGGACTACGATTTACAGGCTTGGTATGGTTTTCCGGAATGCTACAGGTTCCCTGGAAGGTAAAACCGAAACAAACGGTGATTTTTTTGTTGACCTGAGCCAAGGATTCCAAATCATCATCACCAATCCCACTGGACCGACTTTGCTGGAAGTCGGAGAAAATGTACCGATTAGGGGTGTAGTCTCCGAACCTTCGGACATCACACTCACTGCCAACGGAACCGAGGTTTTGTCCTCACTTGGTGCAACCACTTTTGAGTACTTTTTCCTAGCAGGCGTGGAGGGAGTTTATGAAATGGAAGCTACTGCCAAAAAGGGGGCAGAAACTTCTTCATCGAAAGTAACCATTACTGTCGTAGGCCCTAGCCCACAAGCACCGCTTCCTGCAGGAGCAAAAAAGGGTATCAATTACATTTCCGATACGGAGGCAATTCTTGTACTTGAAGCCCCAGGCAAGAAAAATGCATTTGTGATCGGCGATTTCAACAATTGGGAGATCAACAAGGATTACCAAATGTTCCATACGCCGGATAAGAATATGTTTTGGTACCGGCTGACGGGGCTAACTCCTGGACAGGAATACATTTTCCAATATTTGGTAGATGGAGATATCAGGATAGGGGACCCATATGCGGACAAGGTTTCTGATCCTTTCCACGACGATGAGATCATTGCCCAAGGGCGATATCCTGGATTGAAGCCTTATCCAAAAGGGAAAACTGAGTTTCAGGCTACTTTCTTGCAAACAGCCCAGCAGCCTTATCAATGGAAATACCTTGATTATGAAAAGCCTGAGATTGAGGAGTTGGTCGTGTATGAGCTTTTGGTCAGGGATTTTGATGATCGCCGGACATTCAAAGCGGTCACAGAACGACTCGATTATTTGAAGAGTGTTGGAATCAACGCCATCGAGCTGATGCCTATCAAAGAATTTGAGGGGAATTTATCTTGGGGATACAATCCATCCTTCTTTTTTGCGGTCGACAAATTCTATGGCACCAAGAATGACCTTAAGGAATTGATTGATGAAGCGCACAAGCGCGGAATCGTGATTATCTTGGATATGGTCCTCAACCATGCCTTTGGACAAAGCCCCTATGTGAGATTGTACAGCGATGGGGATTATGGACCACCTACATTGGACAATCCTTGGCTCAACCGCGTTGCCAAACATCCATTCAATGTCGGTTACGACTTCAACCATGAAAGTGAATTCACAAAAGCATTCGTCGATTCGGTCAACAACTATTGGCTAACCGAGTACAAAGTGGATGGATTCCGTTTTGATTTGAGCAAAGGCTTTACACAAGTAAATTCAGGTGACAACGTTGGACTTTGGGGTCAACGTGACGCATCCCGCATTGCAATTTGGAAAAGGATTTATGACAACATCCAGAGAAATCATCCTGGAGCCTATGTGATTTTGGAGCATTTTGCTGAAAACTCCGAGGAAAGGGAGCTTTCTAACCATGGCATGATGTTTTGGGGCAACATGAATTTTGATTTCCGCGACATGGCAAAAGGTAATTCGCGGAATTTTGATTGGGGTTACTACCAGACTAGAGGCTGGGCCAACAATACACTCGTCAGCTATATGGAAAGCCATGACGAAGAGCGGACCATGTGGGAAACACTGACCCATGGTCAGACTTCGCCTGTCAATTTGAGACAGTTGAACAATGGCGTTAATCGTAACCAGTTGCTTGCCGCATTTGCATTTTCAATACCAGGGCCGAAGATGATGTGGCAGTTTGAGGAGTTTGGCTATGACGTGGAGTTGAACAACGATAGGCTGGGCATCAAACCGACCAAATGGGAATACCTCAACAATCCAGAAAGGCAACGCCTATTGAGGTTGTACAAGGCAATGACCACCTTGAAAAACGATTACAACTTCCTGAATAAGCCGCAGAATGCGACATTGGACCTTGCGCAGCCTTTGAAAAGTATCAAGATTACCGAAGGAGACACTTATTATGTAGTGTATGGAAACTTCGGTTTGACAGATTTGGTCAACGTCAACCTAACTTTCCCTGCTCCGGGCACTTGGTACAATTACATTACGGGTGAGACTATAAGTCTAAGCACCAGTTCCCTACAGTTGCAGCGTTTCAGACCGAATCAGTTTTTGATCATGACCAACAAAAAGTTTCCGACGCCGGAGGGGCCCATATTGGAAGATCCGATACTTTCACTAGGTCCCGAATCAGTGGACTTGTCCGATTTCAATATCTATCCTGTCCCAGCGGATGATCATATCCAAGTCGTAGTACCAGAGGCGTTTACTAACTTTAGGTATCGGATAGTGGATGTTTCCGGAGCACTGTTACAAGAGGGCCTGCAGAGGAATACAGACAATATTTTGACCTTGGACATTGCCAATTATACCAAGGGTCTTTATATCTTTGAAATCAGCGACAGTCGCCACGTCATCAGAAGGCGGTTTTTAAAGAAATAATCAACCTGTTAAACAATCAAGATGAAATTTAAGCCAGGAGTCAAGTACGGAGAGGAACTGAGGGATCTTTTGCACTATGCAAAGGAAAGCGAGTTTGCGATGCCCGCGGTCAACGTGATCAACACAAGCACCGTCAATGCAGTTTTGGAAACTGCCAAGAAAGTAAACTCTCCAGTTATAGTTCAATTTTCAAATGGCGGGGCCCAGTTTTTTGCAGGAAAAGGCCTTGGTAATGCGAATCAAATTGGCGCAATTCAAGGTTCAATATCAGGCGCTTTGCATGTTCACAGAATGGCCGAAGCCTATGGCGTTCCTGTAATCCTTCATACCGACCACTGTGCCAAGAAATTGCTTCCTTGGATCGACGGACTTTTGGAGGAAGGTAAAGCTTACTATCAGGCGTTCAAGAAGCCTTTGTACAGTTCTCACATGCTGGATCTTTCTGAAGAACCTCTGGCAGAAAACATCGAGATTTCCGTGAAATACTTCCAGGAATTCAAGAAACTGGAGATGGGTATCGAGATCGAACTTGGTATCACCGGCGGTGAAGAGGATGGGGTTGACAATTCGGACGTGGACAGCGCAAAGCTTTACACCCAACCATCTGAAGTTGCCTATGCCTATGAACACCTCAAGCAGGTTGGTGAATTGTTTACCGTGGCAGCATCATTTGGTAACGTTCACGGTGTCTACAAGCCGGGTAATGTATCGCTTAAGCCTATCATTTTGAAGAACTCCCAAGATTATATCAATCAGAAGTACGGAACCTCTGGGAAGCCTTTGTTTTTCGTATTCCACGGTGGTTCCGGATCAACTAGGGAGGAAATCAGAGAGGCAAACAGCTATGGTTCCATCAAAATGAACATCGATACAGACCAGCAGTGGGCATTCTGGGAAGGTGTGAAGAATTACTACAAAGCGAATGAGGCTTACCTTCAAGGCCAATTGGGAAATCCAGAGGGCCCGGATAGCCCCAACAAAAAATACTACGACCCAAGGGTTTGGCTTAGAAAGGGTGAGGAAACCTTCATCAAAAGACTTGAATTGGCGTTTGACATGCTCAATGCCGTCAATAGAAATTAATTCAACTTATCAATCCTATGGAAAAAGTCACGTCGAGTGACTTTTTCCTTTTAAAGACATTCAGTATGGTTAATCGTTCAATACAATTAATTCTCTCAATATTGCTAATCTCTTTAGTTTCCTGCGGTGGCTCAAAAGAAAAAAAGGTTGAAAATCACTGGCCCCATGCAGGCATCACCTATGAAATTTTTGTACAGTCCTTTTATGACTCCAACGGCGATGGAATTGGAGATTTCAATGGCGTTACCAAGAAATTGGACCATGTCAAGGAATTGGGTGCGAATGCCATTTGGTTTATGCCGGTCATGGAATCCCCTAGCTACCATAAATACGATGTCACCAATTACAAAAGCGTCCATCCTGATTATGGCACAATGGATGATTTCAAATCACTGATTGCAGAGGCACATAAAAAGGACATAAAAATCGTCATTGATCTGATTATCAACCATACCAGCAACAAGCATCCTTGGTTTTTGGAATCCCAAAAGAGCCGCGACAATCCATTCCGCGATTATTATGTGTGGGCACAGAAGGATACTATTGCCGATTTTATCAACAAAAAGACGATCACGCTTGACAGTGACAACATCCGCCAATGGCATGACCCAGGCTTTGGTGAAGATTATTACTACGGTTTTTTTTACGGAGGAATGCCTGACTTGAACTTTGACAATCCCAAGGTCAGAGAGGAAATTTATGAGATTGGCAGATTTTGGCTCGAGGAAGTGGGCGTAGACGGATTCCGTCTGGATGCAGCCAAGCACATTTTTCCCGACGACCGGCCTTTGGACAACCATGCTTTTTGGAAGGAATTCAGGGACAAAATGACCGCGATCAAGCCGGATATCTATTTGGTAGGTGAGGTTTATGACAAGAAAGAAATCGTAGCACCCTATCTACCTGGACTTCCTGCATTGTTCAATTTCGATTTTCACTATACGATGATCGAGTCCTTCAAGAAGGAAGATGGAATGCTATTGGCGAGGAAGCAAAAGGAAGTGTTGGATTTCTACAAAGAGATCACCCCTGATTTCATTGATGCGACTATCTCATCCAACCACGACCAGCCCCGGTTGCTTAACAGCCTGGACGAAAATCCAAAGAAAATGAAACTTGCAACCAATATCCTGATGACAATGCCTGGCGCTCCCTACCTGTATTACGGTGAGGAAATTGGGATGCTTGGCAAAAAACCTGATGAGAACATTCGCGAACCTTTCCTTTGGGATATGAAAGCCAACGACAAGGGACGGGCTACTTGGATCAATCCTGTTTATTCCATCGATGAGACCGTGACGCCATTGGCGATCCAGAAATCGATGAGCACGAGCTATTTCAATCACTACAAGGAGATCATCAAACTTAGAAATAGCAACCGGGCGTTAGCCTTGGGGGATTTGGAATTGTATGAGGGAGAATTGCCGGGTCCAGTGATGGCATTTTTCAGAAAGCATGCTGACCAAGAAGTGGTGGTGTTCCACAATCTCAGTGACCAAACCATCGTTTTGGATGCGCCTGAGGAAGCCGGCAGTTTGCTTTACAGCTATGGAAATGCAAAGTGGGAGGGAGGGAATGTGACCCTTCCAGCCTATTCGAGCCTTGTGCTTGAGTATTGAATTATTGATTAATCAGATACAGGACTCATTTCCCCCTTTGGAAGTACGGGGGAAATGGGCCTTCCATTTATTCAGGAATGCGAGTAATCATCTTTTTAGGGGCTACCTTGGCTTCGTAAATTGCCTTGGCTTGTCGAATTATTCCAGACCGATTTTTTTCTATCTTGCCGTTGATTCTTTTTTTGATTCACAGTTTGATGCGGCATGACGATCAGGTTAGCTTGAAGTCCGAAGTCTTTTTGTTGGGCAAATGGGGTTTTCGTAGCAGTTCCCCTGAAGGTAAAATTCATCCGTTCCACTTATGGATTGCATTCAACCAAAGTTTCAATTTTGCCCATATTCATTTAAACCATGCAGACCAGGTTCTCGATGGAATTTTGCTAGGTGCATTTTGATGTAATTTTCGTGCATGAAGCGGTTGTTATTACTAGTGCTGGGTTTGGTGCTTGGGACCGGTGCCAGCCTTGGCCAAGTATTTACAAATAGAGAAATAAATCCAACAGATGAAGCCCAACGGGATAGCGTGTCCAGGGAAGATTATCCTTATGTATTACCTCTGTTAGGAAAAAAGGCTGTTGCTGCAGGGTATGATTTGCCATATTCGGCAGGTATCAGTGTGAATTATTTCACCCAAGCCTCCGATATCATTTTGGAAGACCTCAGTGTCGGCTTCAATGATGGTGAAATGTATGACATTTCGAGTATCGTGAAATTTGATATGGCAAAATCACGGGCATCTGCTTTGACTTTTCGACCGGATGTATGGCTGCTCCCATTTTTGAACGTTTATGGAATACTTGGAAGGGCTCAGTCATCCACTGAAGTAAAGTACACCGTCAATGTTCCCGATCCTATCAATGGTTTTACTCCAATCTTCTCGGGAGGATCCTTGATCGAATTCCAGACAACAACCTTTGGATTTGGCGTGATGCCTACAATTGGAATTGGTGGTAACTTCTTGGCATTGGATATGAACATAGCCTGGGTAGATATTCCCCAGCTGAAGCAACCAATTCGCACTTTTGTATTTGGCCCGAGGTTGGGTAGAAACTTTCAATTGAAAAAGCCAGAGCGTGCGATAGCCGTCTGGATTGGAGGATTCAGGGTTAGCCTTAATGCTGAAACAGACGGTTCACTTCCACTTGATGAAGCAGTCGATTTCGAGGATTTTTCCAATCGGATAGATCAGGGCTTTGATCGTGTCGAAACTGCCCAAATCAGAGTAGACGATTGGTGGGCTAGTCTATCTCCGATAGAGCGGCTAAATCCTACAAATATCGCCAAGCGCACGGCTGCAAACAGGGCTCTCGGCCTTGCTGGGGATGTACTGGTAGCAGCAGACAATGCACTCAGCAATGCCGAAAACTCGACCGTGCAATACACTATGAACCGAAGGGTAGCTGACCCTTGGAACTTCCTGACAGGTGCGCAATTTCAGGTCAATAAAAAATGGATGGTCAGAGTGGAAGCCGGATACCTCTCCTCAAGGACTCAGTTTATGACTGGGCTTCAGTATAGGTTTGGGCTGTAACTTTATTCCCTATCCGCCAAGATTCCCTAAAAATATTCAACTCACAAGCAGACTCATGGGTACCCCATTTCTTTTTGGGCGATTTTGGTCGTAAATTTTGAAAATATTTTGCCATTTACATTGTCACGTCCTAACCTTTGAAAAATTAAATCTATTCTATGAAGAAACTGCTCTTTTTTCTTGGAGTAATTGCTGCGACCACACCGACAATTGCCCAAACCGACTCCGTGGACGTGCAAGCCGTCGTTCTGCTGGACCGGATGAGTGACATCATCGGCGAGATGGCTTCGTGTAGCTTCGGGCTCCAGACTTCTGTCGACAAAGTGCATCCAACTTTGGGGCTCGTCAAGGAGTATTCCACCCATCAGGTGCATGCGGTCGGCCCCGATAAGTTGCATGTCCAAACCAAGAGCCCAAGTAACAGCTACGCATATTGGTACAATGGGGACATTCTGATGTACTATTCACTCACTTACAACCACTATGGTTTTATTGAAACACCTGAAAACATCAACGAAACAATAGAATTTGTCAATGATGGATTTGGCCTGGAATTTCCAGCTGCTGATTTCTTTTACCCGACATTTACCGATGATTTGTTGGAACACAGCGACTATGTGAAGTATTTGGGTCTCGTGAATATTGACGGTGTTGAATGCCACCATATTGCCGCCAAAGGTCCGGAGCAATCTGTACAACTTTGGCTCAGCAACGATACGTTTATGCTTCCAGTGAGATATGTGATCATCCACAAATCAGGCGATCATTTCATTCATTTTGAGGGGGTCTTCAATGATTGGAAAGTCAACCCTGATTTGCCCAACGCGATTTTCGATTTTACCGCGCCGCAAAGCGCAAGAAGAATTAGTTTGGTTCCAAAAAAGTAATACATGTTGAATATGAAGACTTTGAAAATATTAGTCAAAAACACGCTCACGGGAATGTTGCTAGCGATGTTGGCTTTGCAACCAGAAATGGCTTTCTCCCAAAGAATGAGTCACGGTGCGAGAGGTGGGGGTGGCGGGGCCGCATCTAGAGGAGGCAGCATGTCCTCACCGTCTAGATCCGGAGGTTCAATGTCCCAGCCTTCAAGATCGGGAAGTTCAATGTCCCAACCGTCCAGATCTGGCGGGTCGATGTCCCAACCGTCAAATAGGGGTGGAGGTATGTCGCAACCTTCAAATCGCGGAGGGATGTCCTCTCCTTCAGGAAGCGGTGGAAACCGTCAGGGAACTGCTGCGCAGCCATCGCAGAGAAATTCGATCAATGGAGGTGCCCAACGAGATGCAAATAGGAGGGTAAACACAGCCCCAGCTACATCCGACCGGTCTACCAGTGCGGCGAGACAAAGTCGGGAAGGTACCCCTTCCGCATCAGATAGAGCGGTAGGAAGTGGGGGCGGACGTAACCAGTCTGGAAACAATGTCTCTGATAGATCCAATTCCAATAGAAGGGGAGACGGCAACACTGGAAGTGCATCCAATGCAAGGCCATCGAACCGACCCTCTGATGGACGAAATCCGGGTGTGGGTGACGGAAATCGCCCAGGTTCTGGCAACAGGCCTGGTTCGGGTAATCGTCCAGGAGGTAACAACATCAACATCGGAAATAATAATAACATCAATATCAATGCAAGTAGAAATACCGTGGTCCGTGTCAACGTGATGTCACCTATGATGATGAGGCCACCGATGATGTTTGGCCCATGGATGATGTGGTCTGCCAACCCATTCTTCTGGTTTGCGTTTCGACCATTCTTCTGGGGTCCATGGTGGCATCCATGGGGTTTTCCGGTAGCGACTTTACCTCCAACTGCACAAGTCGTCAACGTGACCAACGTCACCAATGAAACCAACGTCACCAACATCACCAACGTGACCAATGTGGTCAATGAATTCCACTACGATAACGGGGTCTTCTACCAAAAAGACGACGAAGGCTATGTAGTAGTCCCAGGTCCGGTGGGAGTGGAAGTATCATCGATCCCAGACAACGCTGAAAAAGTGAAACTAGACGATGGCACTATGAATTATTTCTGGGGCGGAACTTTCTACGAAAAATCTGCCAAAGGATATACAGTCGTGCCGCCGACTGCGGGAGCGCTCGTCGAAAACCTGCCTGACGGCGGAGAAGAAGTCAAAATGGGCGATGTGATCCTTTTGGCCTATGGCGAAACTTACTACATGCCTGTACAGGTCAATGGAAGAAACATGTACGAGGTTGTCTATCTTGAAGAACAGGAAGAAGAGGATTGAAACTAATGAGTAGGTAAAATAAAAAAATCGGGTTCATGCCCGATTTTTTTTTTGTTATCGATTTCGGATTCCGCCCAACAAACCCAATTGTTTGGAAGATCGGTTCCTGCTGGAACATAACTGAGCTGAACTCTGCTGTCTTTTTGTCGATCATGTTTAAGAAGTGTCTCAAGACAGTGAAGAGCAGATTAAGCCTCCGATGGTTGAGCCAGTCTTAATTTTACCTATTGTATCCCCGGCACCAAATCAAAGATTCGTCAAAAAGCATAGCTACCGAACATAATTCCCCCAGCTCCCTAAATAAACCCAAATGATGGAAAAATGACAAAATTCGAGGAATCAGGCCACTTTATTCGGTAATCATAGCAGAATTGAGACGTCCATGGGTTGTTTTCTCAATCATTTGGCTGGAACTTGTTTACAAAATCAAACAGCGAAACAATGGACAGTAAAACCTTGCAGGACCGAATTAATCAGGTTTTCGAACAACAGAAAAGCCATTCTTTGAATCTTAGGACAAGCTCTGCGGATCTAAGAATCGGCATGCTTAGGAGGCTTCATGACTGGATCCTTGAGCATCGTCAAGATATTCGGGATGCCCTGTTTGCAGACTACAAAAAGCCAAATATCGAGACAGACATCACCGAAATTTATCCCTCGCTTTCTGAAGCAAAAAACACCATCAAAAACCTCAAATCTTGGATGAGGGTAAAGCGGGTACCTACACCCGTCACGTTTTTGGGGACGAGTGCACACATTCAGTACGAACCGAAAGGCGCAAGCCTAATCGTAGCACCTTGGAATTACCCATTTAACTTAGCGATAGGTCCCTTGATTTCGGCGATCAGTGCTGGGTGTACTGCTATTGTGAAGCCTTCTGAAATGACACCGAATACGTCCGCTTTGATCAAGAGAATGATCAGTGAGTTGTTTGATGAGAACCATGTGTGTGTGATTGAAGGAGGCTTGGAGGCAAGCCAATTGTTGTTTGCGAAGCCATTTGATCATATTTTCTTCACTGGAAGTCCGGCGGTTGGAAAGATCGTGATGCGATCAGCATCGGAGTATCTCGGCTCGGTTACCTTGGAACTGGGTGGGAAGTCCCCGGTAGTCATTGCCAAAGATGCTGACCTTAAAGACGCAGCCCGAAAGATCGCTTCCACCAAGTTCATCAATTGTGGGCAAACCTGTGTGGCACCTGATTTCGTGTTGATCCACGCTTCTATGCGGGATGAGTTTGTATCCTACCTCAAGGAGTCGATAGAGACACTTTACGAGACCGATGGACAGGCAGCAATTGATAGTAAGGATTTTGGTCGTATCGTAAATGAAAGACACTTCAACCGGCTCAAGGAATTGATAACGGATGCCAAAGCCAGAGGCGCGGTGGTTGCAAAAGGAGGGAAGACAGATGCTTCACAAAACTTCATCGAGCCGACCGTCATTACCCATGTCAAACCAGATATGATGGTGATGTTGGACGAGATTTTCGGTCCGATTCTTCCGATATTGGACTATACAGAATTGGACAAGGCGCTTTCTTTTATCAATACGATGCCGAAGCCCTTGGCACTTTATGCATTTTCCAAGAGCGATAAGAAGTTGAGCTACATCTTTCACAAGACAAGTTCCGGAGGTGCAGTCGCCAATGATTGCGTGCTGCATTTCATCCACCATGAGCTGCCGTTTGGAGGGGTAAACAATTCGGGAATCGGAAAATCCCATGGGCATTATGGATTCCTGGAGTTTTCCAACCCAAAGGGAGTACTCAAACAGCGGGTCGGATTCACCGCTGTCACACCACTGTTTCCTCCTTACAACAGGGCCAAAGAAATGATCATCGATGGTTTGCTGAAGTGGTTTTGACAAATTACCGGGCAAAACTGAGTATGTTCCATATGCATGAAAACAAAAAACCGCCTTCTGGATCTTAGAAGGCGGTTTTTCTATTTTGCCCATATCAAATTTAGCCCTTGATCTTCAGATAGATTTTTCTTAAGTCTTCTTCAAAAAGAATCTTCGGAACGGGATACAGTGGATTTGCCTCTTCGAGTGCCCTTTTGATCATTTCAGGCAGATCGCTTTCAGATATTTTGTCGATGTTTTTCGGGATGTCCATTTTGCTGTTGAGATCACGAAGATATCGGACAAATGCGGCGGCTTTTTGGCTAGGGCTCTCATTGGGGCTTGAAATTCCGATCGTGTCAGCAATTTCGGCCAGCTGACGATGTATTGCGCTGCCATAATACTCCAAGACATGCGGCATGATAATGGCATTGGCCAATCCATGCGGCACTTTGTAGAACCCACCTATTGTGTGTGCAATGGCATGCACATAGCCCACATAGGCACGGGTGAATGCTACACCGGCCAAATAGGACGCCTTGAGCATCGCTGCCCTTGCTTCGATATTTCCCGGTTCGTTATAGGCAGTAAGCAGGTTTTGATGGATAAGTACCATCGCCTCCAATGCCGCCTTTTTGGTTTCGCTTGTATTGCTGTTTCCAATAAATGCCTCCACGGCATGGGTCATTGCATCCATCCCGGTAGGTGCGGTGATATGCGGTGGCAGTTTCAGGGTAAGTTCCGGGTCATGGACCGCATAGTGGGGAATCAGGCAAAAATCATTGATAGGGTATTTTTCAAGTGTTTCACTGTTGCTGATGACAGCAGCTAGAGTCACTTCACTTCCGGTTCCAGCTGTTGTGGGTACGGCTATCAGTGTGGGGATTTTGAAGATTACTTTCAAGACTCCCTTCATTTTCGCTACCGACTTGTGGGGCCTCGCTACGCGTGCACCGACGATTTTTGCGCAGTCCATCGGTGAACCTCCTCCAAATGCGATAATCGCCTTGCATTGGTGCTTATGGTAGAGTTGAAGGGCTTCCTCGACATTTTCAATCGTAGGGTCCGGCACGGTTTTGTCAAAGACGGCATATTTGCATCCACTTTTATCCAATGCCTGCAACAACCCGTCCAAGAGCCCCAGTTTCATTAGCATGGCATCAGTGACGATCAACACGTTGGAAATATGCAAATCTTTGAGAACCTCAGGAATTCTCCTGACACTGCCAACACCTTCCAATAGCGTCGGTTTGCGCCATGGCAGCAGTGGCATTGCTAACTTAAACCCAGTTTGATAAATACGATAATATGCTGATTTGAGAGATTTTGTCATGTTTTTGGCTTGGAATAAATTCGACTGTTTTTGATTGATTTGGATTAAATCCCGGTTGGCAACGGGGGTGGTGCGTATGTCTTTTTTGATAGGATTAAGTAAATGGCGAAAAGCGCGATCATCACTGTATCCACTACCACAGCCCTCCCGAGGTCAAAACTGAGGTACTCATTTCCAAACAAAATGGCGAGTGCTATGAATATGCTTTTGCTGATTCCGACGATCACCAAGGAGAAGTCCCTCACCGATGGTTTGAATGCGCCGTAGATCAGCATGATGCCCATTAATCCAATCAATGCCGACCATCCCCGCACGACGATGTTTTCAGTGCCTGTGGTAAGTTGCTCGCCAAAGTTTGCCCGCAGGGATGTTTCCGGGGAAAATAGCCCAAGAAACATTGTGCAAGTCAATAGGCCGCAGATCAGCATGATCCACTTGAAATTCGTAAAAAACCAGCGCATCGTATCTTTTCTGTTGATTTTTGCTATTGGATGGATTGGGGTCGGAATGAATCATTTTCCCCATCGTTCATTAGCCTAAGCTCCCAATCCATCCAGAATAAACGCTTCGATAAAATCAAATACTATTGTTGTAAATCCGCTGTCAATCGACAACTGCAGGTGTCTCGCTTGGGGGATTGGCCGCGTTTCTTTGCACGACTACCTTTTTGATGTTTCCGTTGAATTTGCTCGACGGCCCATAATCGGCTACCGCTGTGCCCAAGTCAATGCCTACATCTGCTAAGTCCACCACCGAGAATATGCCAGGCTGTGTCCTTTCGATTCGGCCTTCGGCGACTTTTTGGCCATCTATGGAGATGGTGCCGACACCTCCTCGACCCGGTCCGCCGCCATCATATTTGAAATCGTAAACGAGGGTATGTTTTCCGGGTGCCAAAGACTGGGTCGATGCGATGGTAGTCGAATTGAGCCCAAGGAAGTTGTAAGTGAAGGCGGGTTTACCATTTTTGACATAGAGTGAAAGTCCTCCAAATCGGCCTCCTTGACACACGATGACGCCATTTCCGTTTGGTCCGAGTTCAAGGTCGGCAGTGATGGTATAGGAAGTATTTTGGAGGTTGGGAAATACGTCAACGCCCATTCCCTTCATATCCTTGGTCAATGTCATCGCGTTTCGTCCAGCCATGAGGGTGGGACGCCCAGCCACTTCGGCAATCATCCTTTCTACGGATCTATCGTCAATCGGAAGCACATGGTATTTCTCTGCTTCGTTCATGAAGAGATCTTGCATCGCCTTCAATCTCTCAGGATCATTTTTGGACAGGTCATTGGACAAGCTGAAGTCCTCTTTGGTGTTGTACAGTTCCCAAACATCATTTTGGAGCGAATTGTATGGTTCAGGGAGATAAGGGGCGAGGTGGATAGTTCGTGCATACCAGCCATCCTGATAGATTGCCCGATTTCCTCCGATTTCGAAGTACTGAACAGTATGCTGTTCGGGGGCATCTGCTTTGTCAAAGGAATAGGCAAGGCTTGTGCCCTCTATAGGGTCTTGCTCGATGCCGTTCACCATTTTTGGAGCAGGTATACCTGTCACTTCGTAAACAGTCGGCGCTATGTCACTTACAAAGCCAAATTGGTTTCTTATCTCACCTTTGGCTTTTATGCCTTTCGGCCAATGGATAACCAAACCGTTACGTGTTCCACCAAAGTCTGAAGCCATTTGCTTTGTCCAGGTAAATGGGGTATTTGTCGCAACCGCCCACCCGGCTGCCATATGTGGATTGGTGCTTTCAGTTCCCCATTCATCATAGAGTTTCATCATATCCTCTACGTTTTCCTTAACCCGGTTAAAGTAGGTCCATTCGTTGAACATACCGGTTTGTTGGCCTTCCGCGCTCGAACCATTATCACCCGCGATAAAGAAGATGATGGTGTTGTCCAATTCTCCCATTTCCTCGATCGCTTCGATTAAGCGGCCAATTTCATGGTCGGTATGTTCGGCAAATCCAGCAAATACTTCCATTTGGCGTGCGAAGAGCTTCTTTTCAAGTGGGGAATGGCTGTCCCAATCAGGGATTTCTTTCGGTTTTGGAGGAAGGACCGTATTGGCTGGTACTATCCCCAATTTTTTCTGACGCTCCAGCGTCTCTTCCCGCAATACATCCCAGCCTTTGTCGAATTTGCCCTTGTATTTTTCAGAATACTCTTTCGGGGCATGGTGGGGCGCCCTTGTAGCACCTGGAGCATAATAGATGAAGAAGGGCTTATCGGGTTGCAAAGCTTGTTGCTTTTGTACCCAAGATACCGCCTGATTGGTCATGTCATTGGTAAAATGGTAGCCGGGATAGTTTGGTGTTTCTATCATGGTGACGCCATCATAGATCAATGGAGCCCAGTTATTGGTAATCCCACCCAGGAAGCCATAAAATTTCTCAAAGCCCGAATGTGTCGGCCACCTGTCCTGGGGTCCATTGCTGGATTTTTCCCAGGTTGGCGTTTCGTGGCTCTTTCCAAATTGGGCGGTGCTGTAGCCGTTTTGCCTCAAGACTTCGGCCATGGGGGTGATTGACTGTGGTCGAATCGAAGTATAGCCGGGGTATGTTGTTGCCAACTCGGTGATGATCCCAAGGTTTACCGAATGTGAGTTGTATCCCGTAAGCAAAGCTGCCCGGGTTGGGGTACACAAGGCAGTGGTATGAAAACGGTTGTAAGTCAATCCATTTTTTGCAAGACGATCAAGTGTAGGCATGTGGGCTGGACCTCCAAAAGTCTCCGGGACCGCAAAGCCCATGTCATCAAGCAGGATGACCACTACATTCGGCGCATCCTTGGGTGCATGAACTTCAAATCGGGGAGGGGGTGTGGTATTTCTGACGTCTAATTCTGAAAACCTTTGTCGTGGAGGTTGTTTGATAGGAAGCACGGTGCGATCAATCCCATCTGAACTGGCCGCAGTAGCGGTAGTTTCGGCGGGTTTTTGTTCGCAGGCCAACATCGCGGAAAAGCCCGTAAGCATGAAAAATTGGATGATTCGGTTTCTCATTTTAATGTATTAGTTTGTTTTTTAATAAAATTTGGTTTCGCCTGCGATCAGCCAGTCGGTAGAGGGTTGGTGAATTCGTCAGTAATGAACATGGAATCGACGGATTTTGCGTTCCGATGACACCAAGGCCGATCACTCTTTGTTTTTTCAGTAGCGGCGGGAGGCTCACCGTTAGATCATCTTCGTCCACTCAGGCTTTTGGAAACATTGCTAAAATTAGAGATTCGAATGGCGCCCGAATCCCATGTTAAAAAATGGAATGCATGCATTCTTGGAATTTTGGCAAAATACCACAGGCTTAATCTTCAACCGCTTCGATTGCTTTGATCGGCGATTTTTTACAAAAAAAAAGGCGAACTGTTGACAGTTGCCCCGCATTCATGGTATTGGCAGAAATTGGCCTCAGTGTCTAGCCTTAAAAGCTTTCGTTTACATTGAGGTAAAATCCTGAATTCCCTTTTTGACCGATTCCATAGTCGGCGGAAATCGTCGTTCTGTTCCGCTTGTTTATCATCACCCGAAGCCCCACGCCATAGCCTGGGTTGATTTGGGTAAACAGTTGCTCGTTTGTGGTTCGGCTGCCGAAACTGGCCGCATTTACGAAAACAGTCCCACCGAAAGTCTCCTTGTTTTGCTGCAAGGGAAATCGATATTCTGCTTCGGTATAGACCATGCTCTCGCCCCTAAATCGACCCTGTGCATAAGCTCTGCCCGTCCTTCCAAACATATCCCATCCCAAAGATGGAAGATTCATGTAGGGGAGATTGCCTGAGACGAGGAAGTTTCCATAACCCCAAAAAGCGATTAGGTGCCTCTTTCGTCGCTCGCTGAGATTGATGTAGTGCCTGTAATCAAATAGCAGCGTACTTGAGTTTTGATCCGACCCCAGCCATGTGGGATTTACTTTGTAGGAAAGCAGGGCGAAGTTTCGCTCATAGGGTGATGTAGGATTGTCGCGGTTTTCCATGATCAGGTTCATCGTAAACCCAGAAAGCACATAGCTGTCGGTCGAGAAACCTTTGGCCAGGTTATAGGCATCATGCGAAAATGCGAGGTTTGTTCCTCCGGCCTCGTTGGTGTAGTTGTTGATTTTTGAATGTTTATCGAAATGGTACCCAACTCCTGTATAGAATTTTGAGTCACCGATTCGTTTCAAAACCGTTTCATAAAAGCGAAAAAGGCTGAAATCCATTTGCTGCTCCCCCCACCAGACTCCCGCCTGATTGGGGTTTTCTGCTGGAATATTCGGCGCTGTACTACCCAACCCAAAAGTCGGCTGGGAGGTGATGAAATATCGCCAATCACCCACGAGAATCCATTTGTTTTGATTGAGGAAAATATTGCTCCTGAAGCTGAAAATCCACTGCTTTTTGGTCGTGTAGAGGAAATTTCCAACAAAATTGGAGATTCTGGTGTCTTCGGGATCGCCCATGTACCAGGTAGCAGAGGGGGCAAATCCAAACATCCAGCCGTTGGCAGGATTGGATGCCACCGCGGGAAGGGGCACGATCCTGAGGTCCCTGATTCGTTTTTCTTGGGGTGGCAATGTGTCCTGCGAAGCCAATGAAACCGAACAAAAAATCATCGCGGGGAGGAGGAACAACAGTACAGCTTTCATAGTAGACGGGCGCCTTCGGCCTTGGGTTTATTTGATTCCTAGCAATTTGGATCCTTTAATTTAAAGCAATCTTTGGTTCACGAGTCCAATTGGACAAAATTATTTTGGTGTGAAGGCCATTCGGAAAAGCGACTAACCTTTTTGCCATAGACGGCGAGGGTGCCGACCAAGACACAATGCTCACTATTCTGCATCCTTGACGCACCTGAATCCCACATTGGATGTGCCGCTGTCATAGGCATGTCCCTGTCTGGCTGACGGCCTATAATTGATACAATAATCATCCGCGCAAAGAAATGAGCCTCCCTTGATGACTTTTTCCTGCGCATAGGGATTGGTAGGATTATAGCATTTGTTCATCGCGCTGTCGAGGGGAGGGGCAATACCCGCCACCCTGCTAAACTGGATCGCATCATACCAATCCGCTGTCAATTCCCACACATTGCCGATCATGTCATAAAGGCCGAAGCCATTTGCCTGAAAGCTTTTGACGGGTGCAGTACCGGCAAAATTGTCCTCGACAAGGTTTTGGTGTGGAAAGTCGCCCTGAAAGGTATTGGCCATGAACTGTCCATTGGGTCTGAATTCAGTTCCCCAGGCGTAGCGTACTTTTTCCTTCCCTGCTTTGGCAGCGTATTCCCATTCGGCTTCGGTGGGAAGTCTTTTTCCAGCCCATTTGGCATAGGCTTCCGCATCTTCGAACGCGATGTGGACTACCGGATGGTTTTCTCTACCCGCGATTGAGCTGTTAGGTCCCTCAGGGTGCTTCCAACTCGCTCCGTCAACCCATTTCCACCACTGGCTGATGTCATTTGATTGGGTTGAAACCGGATGATTGGGTGGGGAGAAAACCAAGGACCCCGGTTGTAATTGTTCATCGGGGAGCTTTGGGGTATCGGGTGGTAATTGCTTTTTCAACTCTTCCCAATCGATTTTCCTTTCGGCTACGGTCACATAGCCAGTTTCCTCCACAAACTTCGAGAATTGGGCATTGGTCACTTCCGTTTCATCCATCCAAAAGCCTTTCACCTCTCGCTTCACCGCTGGGCGCTCGACAGCATATGCTTCCAGTTCGTCCGTGCCCATCCAAAATGAGCCGCCTTCGATCCAGACCATTCCATCCCCTGCTTTGGAGGCTACTAAAGTTTGTGCTTTATCGGCCGTCTTGTTTGAATCGCAGCCGAATAACCCTACGCAAGCTATGAGAACGGTCGCAAACTTGAATGGATTGTTTTTCATCTGGTACAATTGGGAATGGAATGAATTTTTTGGAATTTCTCCGAATTTAGGCTAAAACCATAAAAAAGCCTGCACGCCTAGGGGAGATGCAGGCCTCTTTTGAAGGACTTTCAGCATTATTTCTCACCCAAAAAAGGTAAGCCGTCCAATAGTGCGAGGAAAAGAGTGGTCTGGATATAATCGTCTAGTTGTAGAAACTTGGCTGCGGTCGCAGTGCTCGTGGCTTTCTTGAACTGAGAATAGTATTTGCTGTGAAGCTTCGTCATCGAAGCATCAACCTTGAGGCGTCTTTTGACCATGGAGTCTAGTTCTGTATCAGTGACCTTTCCAAATTTCTCTAAATATTCGTTGATCAGTTTTAGTCTCTCTCTGGTGATAGCCCTTCTTTCGTCCTCGTACTTCTGGAAAATGGGCCAGAACGACTGTGCCTCCTGTTCGGAAAGGGCCATGTATTGCTCCACTAGGGCTCTCTTTTCCATTCCAAACGCCGATTGGATCAGCGTGATTTCATCATCGATAGACTGGGATTGGGCTATTCCAATAAACGGTAACAGCATCAATGCCGCGATCAGGGTAAACTTTGCTTTCATGATTGGTATAGGTGTTTGGTTAAAAATCAATTGTTGAAGTTGAGCATCACGAAACCGACATTGAAGCCCAACCATGATTGGCTTGGCATGGCTGAATTTTCGAATGTTTGGTAGTATTTGCCCGAAACTTTGATCCCTACATAATCACTCAATTCGAATACTGCACCAAGTTCAGGCCTGAATCCAATTTGGTTATTGGCGACTTTTTCGACAAAAATCCCCATGTTTCTGGTCCTCGTATTGATAGAAAGACCCGCAGCAATAGATGCAAAAGGGCGTACGGGGCCTGACTCTGTGAAGAAGAAGATAGCAGAAGCCATCAGAGGCGTCATTTTCATATAACGGAACTGGTTGCCGTGTACGGTTACCGTGCCCGATTCCAATAACTGGTCAGGGACTTCCTCATAGAAGTTGACGGTACCTGCCTCGACTCCAAAACCGAATCGATTATTGGACATTTTGAGAAACTCAAAATTAGCACCCCTTCCGCTAAAGTTGGAGGTGAAGTCTGCTGTGTTGCCAAGTGGCATACTTGGGGAATAGTTGATTTTGATCATCATGCCTTGGGCCCATGCCCCGGCTGAAACCACGCAAAAAACCAAAGTGAATAGTATACGGTATTTCATGTTAATTACCTTCTGATGTACGGAGATTGAGTGAATGCTTGGTTGACACCGATTACTGCGCGGTCAGTGTTACTGGATGCGGAACCCGTGATGGCTCCATTGATCACCGATACCCAGTTCACTTCCACTTGTCCACCGGTTCCTGCGGTTTTCATATCCACGAATTGTAAAAGAATGGATCCTGTACTTACGGATTGCACAACTGCCGGCTGAAATCCAGGATACTGCCAGCGAAGGTTCGTTCCCAAGTTAGGTATCCACCAATCCCAAAACCACCAATTGTAGCTGAACAACAATTCATTTTGGTCTGTCATGGAAGGCAATATCACATAATCTGGGTTATCAAACTGGGTGACGGGCGTAAAGCCCCTGGCGACCATGTTTGACCTGATGGCATTGATGATCGAACGGCCTGTAGCAAATTCCAAGAAAGGTGGACGTTGGCCTTGTACGGGTGGCACGTCTGAGAGTATAATTACGTTCTCGGGCAGCGCAAATGTCCTTCCTTGGCCAAAACTGTAATCCGGATTGTAATTGGTATAGACCACGTCAAGCGAGGTGGAGTCTTGTGGTAATTCAGGAGCACAGGCGAGCATCGCCGTCATGCCAATCCCCAAAAAGAACCTCTGTAATTGTAATTTCATGCTGGGAAATCTGTTGTTTGATAATTTTAAAACACACCAAATGTAGGAATACTTTCCTTGAATTTGCAGTGCGGTATGTATTCTGTATATTTTTTTGAGAATATTTTAGGAATATTGGCATCGATACTTCGAATGTCGAAAAATCGGTAACTTGACAATCGAATTCATACTTTGAATCACCGAGGATTGGCTATGGAAATCTACCTTGATTGGAAGAATATATTTTACCTTTTTTCGCAGTTTGTTGGGTATTTGGTGGGGCTATTGTTAATTGTTTCCAGTTTTAAGGGAAAAAGAAACAATGCCTTTTTGGGGTTCAACTTTTTGCTTTTGACCTACAGCACTTTTATTATCTGGCTGATTACCACGGGCTATTTCGTGCATTTTCCGCATTTGTACAGGACGGGGAATTTCACCGGTATGCTGTTCATTCCGATGATGTACCTGTACATCAGAAGTGAGGTGAAGAAAAAGCCATTTTCAGCTTGGGACCTGCTTCATTTTCTTCCCCCATTGGTTTTTCTGATCGATTTCTGGCCGATTTTGACCCTGGATGTCGATCAAAAACTCATCCTGCTCAAATCCGAAATATCTGATCCGTCATTGTTTACGAAATTTAGCCAATCCAGCTTTTTCCATGAGGACTTCTATACCCCATTTCGGTCGATTCTGGTAGCTATTTATTGGTCATTGTCTGTGTATTTGGTTTTCAGCCATGCCAAACACCAATCGAGTCAGAGTTTTGGTAGGCAGTGGTTTGTTTGGATAAAGATTTTTTTGGCGTTCGAATCCATGGTCTTTCTTCCGGCTTTGTTATTGAATTGGGCAATCGAACCAATTACCGCCTATTACTTGGCCCATATTTCAAATGTTGTTTTGAATCTGGGGACCGGTCTTTCATTGCTGTTTTTTCCAAAAATCCTCTATGGCCTCGACCAAAGGATGTTTGAAGAGCACCGCGCCAAGCGAAAATCCAAACTCGATATCCTGGATCAGCTCTCGGAAAAAAAGATTGATGAAATCAAAAAGAAGCTCGAAACCGCACTTAGGATTGAAAAAAGATATCTCAAACACGGATACACCATCGGCGACCTCTCTGTCGATACGGGTATCCCCAGTTACTTGCTGACGCTGTATATCAACAACGTCTTGTTGACCACGTTTCCAGATCTCATCAACAAAGAAAGGGTTGAAGAATGCTGTAAAATGATGGTGTCCGGGAAGTATCCGCATTTGGCTACGGAAGGATTCGGTGATTTATGCGGATTCAATAACCGAAATTCGTTTTCACTTGCATTCAAAAAGCACAAAGGTGTTTCTCCATCTGCGTACTACAAGGGGCTTCAATAAAGACTGTTGACGCCAAGTCTAGAATACTTGTTTTGTTTGAATCGATGATGTCATAGTATTGATTAAGCTTGAACCTAGTGTCGATGATCTGATCCGAAATTGATTACCTGAAATCCGAGTATAAGTTCCAACTATACCCATTTAAAAGAAGTATCTAAAGTTGGTGTCGATTTTTGGTAAGCATGGTGCAGTGCTGCCGGAATATTGTCATCTCCAACTCAAGTAAAATGAACAAAACTTTGAAATGATTTTCCTTTTTAGTTTATGGAAATATTGGCTTTAGATCTGTTCCATTTTTTTTCGATGTTTGTCGGCCTTTTGGTTGGGCTGGTACTGATTTTTTACGGCTTTCGGAAAAACAGGCAAAATGTACTTTTGGGAATTGGATTTCTGATTTTGACATATGTGTCGTTCATCATTTGGCTGGTGATTTCTCAGAACTTCATTCACTTCCCGCATTTATACCGCACGGGAAACTTCATGGGACTTTTGTTTATCCCGATTGTTTATTTGTACATACGCAATACGATTTCCGGTGCGTGGTTAAGTGCATGGGATCTTTTGCACCTTTTGCCCGCTTTGGTTTTCTTTTTGGATTATTGGCCGATTTACATGCTCAGCACCGCAGAAAAAGTGGCTCTCATAAGGGAGGAAATTGCAGACCCATTTCTGTTTACGACTTATTCCCAATCCCGCTTTTTCCCCGATAATTTCTATACGCCCGTCAGGTCAGTCATCCTTTGCGGCTATTGGCTTGCCTCGGTTTATTTGTTGTGGGGCAATTGGAAAAAACAGCCGGTAAATGATTTTTCCAAAGAATGGAATATCTGGATCGTGGTTTTCTTGCTGTTGGAACTCATGGTGTTCCTTCCCTTCTTTTTGGTTTTTTGGTTTGTGGATTCCCTTACTGGCTTTTATTTGGTTTTTTTCACTGTTGTCATACTCACTTTCGGGACTGCATTTTCATTGTTCTTTTTCCCCAAGATACTCTATGGATTGGACCTGAACTCCTATTCCATTCAGCAAAAGAAGAATATGGCCCCTTCGAAAGGCGATCATCAGGAGAACCTCTCTTCAGCGAAAATCGATGAGATTAGCCTCAAATTCGAACTTGTCTTGGGCCAAAAAAAGCATTATCTGAAGCATGGTTATTCAATCCATGACCTTTCCGAGGATACGGGTTTCCCAGTGTATATCCTCACGATCTACATCAACAAAGTCCTTGGGACAACTTTCCCGGACCTCATCAACCAAAAACGTGTAGAGGAATGTAGTGAGATCATCAAATCCGGGAAATACGCACACCTATCTGTGGAAGGTCTCGCGGAACTTTGTGGTTTCAACAACAGAAATTCTTTTTCCCTGGCATTCAAGAAGCACAAGGGTATGGCACCGTCAGCATTTTACAAAGCATATTCAAGTCGGGACAAGGAAGCTTTTTCCTAACCTTTTTGATTGCCTAATCAGCAGTAGATCAATTTTAATCCATGCACTTTTTTTCGGCTTTGATCGGTTTTAAAACTGATTTTTGGAGAATTTTGCATTAAATTTTGTTAGATTTGAAATGAACAGCAGCTTATTTTCCCCCATAGTATGCCCATTTCATTTTTGGATGCCATTTATTTGTTTGCCACGTTTTTGGGTTTTGTGGTTGGTTTGATTGGGATTTTTTTTGGGTTAAGAAAAAACCCAAACAATTTGGTTTTGGGATTGATCTACATCTTTCTCGGATATATTTCATTCATTATTTGGCTCGTCATTACGGGCTACTTTTTGGAATTTCCAAGATTATACCGAACGGGTAACCTGGTTGGATTGATATTTATTCCTTTCACATATTTATATGTTAGAGGGAGCACAACAGGCAAACACTTTCGTTTCTCAGACCTCGTCCATTTTTTGCCCGCACTGGTTTTTATTGTTGATTTTTGGCCGATTTTCATGTTGGAAACATCGGAAAAACTGGAGCTGATAAGATCCGAAATCGTTGATCCGGTACTCTTTACCTCCTACACGCAATCGCGTTTTTTTCCCGACAATTTTTACAATTTTGCGCGTTCGTCTTTACTTACGGCCTATTGGATCGCATCGACCGTTTTGGTAATCAGGTCCTTTCGTAGGAATGCAGCACCAAGTTTAAATAAGGAGTGGTTTTTTTGGATAGGCTTTTTCCTCTTTTTCGAATCAATGGGGTTTTTGCCATTTTTGTTGCTGTTTGGGATCGTGGATCCTAGGATGAGTTTTCAATTGCTACATTTTTCGATTGTGGTCTTGAATGTAGGTACGGCATTCACACTGCTTTTCTTTCCGAAGATTCTATACGGTTTGGACAAGGAGTCCCAAATGCCTGAATTCAAAAATCCCCTGGAGTATCGAAAGAGAACCAAGGAGTTTAATCTGAGTGGAGATAAGATCAATGAAATTGCTGAGAAAATTCGGGAAGCGCTTGATGATAAGGAGGGCTTTTTAAAACATGGTTACGCAATTCATCATTTGGCGGAGGACACGGGTGTTCCGATTTACTTAATCACCCAGTATATCAACAATGTGGTCAACACTACTTTTCCAGAGCTTATCAATCAAAAAAGGATAGAAGCCTGTTGTAGGATGATTGAATCGGGAAGATACGATCATTACACAGTGGAGGGACTTGCGGATCTCTGCGGGTTCAGCAACAGAAATTCATTTTCAGTGGCGTTCAAGAAGTTTAAGGGAATAGCTCCCTCGGATTTTATCAGATCCCAGAAAAAGGACCGATAGAAACGATAACTCGCGCATTTTCATTAAAAATTGTCGGATCAATCGGCTGTCACATTAGCTGAGGGATTTTTAGAGGTTAGATTTGAGAATCAGATTTTTAGCAATCGAAAAATTTTATTTCCAAATAACTAACATCATGCGTATTTACTCGAAAATCTCCATTGCAATCCTTGCACTGACCTTTTTTATGTGCCAAGGAAAAGAAGAACAGACCTCTGGCGGCGAATCAGCTGCAACAGCAAGTGACCACTTTGATCCTAAAGGGAAACCGCCCTCGGAATACACCATAAAGATCCTGGAGGAAGCTAGGAACACGCTTCCGTTTTCTGATACAAGGGATTTTGATGAAAACAAAAAGGGCTTTATCGCTGCGATGTTGGAGCGCCAAATCATGGCAGAACAAGGGCACGTAACTTGGGATATGGATGCTTATAACTTCATCGACGAAAAGGAGCAGTTCAACAGTATTCACCCCTCCCTGCACCGTATCGCCAAGCTGAATCAGAATTATGGTCTTTATGAAGTCATTCCGGGAATCTACCAAGTGCGTGGCTTCGATCTGTCCCAAATAACCTTCATTCGGGGAAAGAAAGGCTGGATTGCCTACGATGTATTGGTCAGTGCAGAGACGGCCCGTGCTGCTTGGAAGCTCTTCCAAGAGCACGTAGGTGAGGGTTTGCCGATTTCTACTGTAATCTATTCCCATAATCATGGAGACCATTGGGGTGGTGTGCGTGGATTAATTACCGATGAGGATGTGGCTTCAGGTCGTGTGCAGGTCATTGCGCCTGATGGCTTCATGGATCACCTGGTATCGGAAAACGTGTTTGCAGGAAATGCGATGAACAGACGCCTTTTTTATCAATATGGGATGTTGCTTCCAAGAAGCCCCTATGGCTATGTGACTCAAGGACTTGGCCACGCGGTATCTAGAGGCTCTGTTGGATTGATTGCCCCCACCAAGTCGATCACCAAGCCAATTGAGGAAGTGATGGTAGATGGTGTTCGTATGATCTTTCAATTGACTCCTGACACCGAGGCACCTGCGGAGATGAATACTTATCTTCCAGATATGAAAGCCTTGTGGATGGCTGAGAACGTGCAACAAGGAATGCACAATATCTACACGCTCCGTGGCGCACCTGTAAGGGATCCCTTGAGATGGTCAAAATACATCAATGAGACGCTGTACATGTTTGGTAAAGAAGCTGAAGTGATGTTCGCTTCCCACCATTGGCCACGCTGGGGCAACGAACGTATCCAGGAAGTTTTGCGTGATACACGTGACGCATATGCCCATCTTAACAATCAAGTCCTACACCATGTCAATCAGGGGGTGACCATCAACCAGATTCACAACGTATATGCCCCGCCGCAAAGTCTTCAAAAAACCGCATGGCATTCACGCGATTACCATGGTTCTGCAGCAAACAATGCACGTGGAATAGTACAGCGTTTTCTGGGCTATTGGGATGGGAATCCTACCAACTTGATTCCACTTTCTCCAGAAGAATCTGCGCCTCTGTATGTTGAAATGATGGGCGGAGCAAAAAAGATATTGGCCAAGGGTAGAGAACTCATAGGTGAAGGAAAATATAAGCTTGCCTCTGAGATACTTAACCGGCTCGTGTATGCCGAGCCAGACAATCAGGAAGCAAAAGACCTATTGGCTGATGCCTTTGAACAAATAGGTTACCAACAAGAGAATCCGGGATTAAGAAATAGCTTCCTTGCCGCTGCCTACGAATTAAGGAATGACATTCCGACTTCGGCGATTCCAAGCACCAGTAGTCCTGATGTAATTCGGGTGATGACGACAGGCCAGTTCCTCGATTTCCTTGCGATCCGTATGGATGGTCGTAAGACCCGTGGGATGAGCTATAAGGTCAATTTGATAACTCCGGATAATGGTGAAAAGTACGCCGTTGAATTGGGTAATGAGACGCTGACTAACATACAAGGGTATTTGCTGCCAAATCCAGATTTGACGATCACAATCAATCGAAAAGATCTCGAGAAGGCGATGATGGGCATTAAGACATTGGGCGATATGATCAAAGAAGGAACTGCAAAAACACAGGGTGATCCATCTATCCTTGCCAAGTTGGGCGCGGCGATGGTGACCTTCGATCCGCGTTTTCCGATCATGCCTGGCACGAAGATCCGCGGTGGAGAACCCGTTGGAAATGTGGATGCTTATTCGGCAGAAAAATTGTCGAGAAATTCACCGGAATAAGGCGCTTGTCTGAGGCGTAATTGATACGCTAGTTTGCGGTAAGGCCCAAGCAGTGTAAAAAAAGCAATGTCAAAGCCTCCCGGAGTTTATCTCTGAGGAGGCTTTGTTTTCCAAAGCACTGTTTGCAAGGCAATCATTCGATTTCGATTATCCGATGAAATCAAATTCTGGAGTCAGGGATTTTCCGAAGATGAATGATGCTTTTTTCTTCCTTTCGCAGGATAAGCGCATATATTCAGTAAAAGCGTGCAAAGTAGACCATCTCAGAAAAGTCAAATTGACTAAATTCGTTCATAGATATCAAAGTCAAACGTATAGGTTTATGAAAAAATCTTTTGGAATAGTGTCATTATTGCTCACACTTTTTTTTACCTCCTTGGCATCCATAGCCCAAGAAGAAGTGAAATCCAATGAGCCGTCAGAAAAAAAAGAAAAGAAAGTTGACATCAATATCCTACCGGTAGTCGCTACCAATCCGACCGTAGGGGTGTTGTTTGGGGTTTTGCCCGGTGTCAACTGGAATATGGGGGAGGAAGAGACTACCCGGAATTCCACCGCATTGATCGGTGTGTATTATACGACCTTGAATCAGCTTTTTACCTCCGTCCGTGCCAACGCCTTTACGAAGGAGGATAAGTTCAACCTGTTGACAGATATCCGCTTCAATCTGAATGCGCAACCGACTTACGGACTAGGTTCGGTGCTTGACAAGAGCACTTTGGTAGGAGGGGGCGAAGGTCCCTCAGACAATCCCTATCCTCCATTCCAAGAGCAGGAGATGATGTATTTCAACAACTTCCGGCTTTACCAAACCGTCCAAATGCGTCACAAAAAGACCAACCTGTTTTATGGAGTTGGCTATCATTTGGATGTTTTTTGGAGTATCGATGACAGACAGCTTGACCTCGATGCCGAGCCTCAGCGGATTACCCACCACTATCGCTACCAAAGCATGAAGGGACTTCCCACGGATAAGTATTCTCAATCCGGTCTCTCGGCAAATGCAACTTTTGATAGCCGTGACAATGTCGTAAATCCTTATGAGGGACAGTTGGCGGCGGTTTCCTTGCGGGCATTTCCGAAGTTTCTGGGCAGTACTACCAGTGCTTCCCAATTGTGGATGGAGTACCGCACCTATGTGAACCTGGTCAAGTCCCGCCCGCGAAATGTATTGGCCTTCTGGGGCTACGGTTGGTTTGTGACGAGCGGAACATCGCCGTACTTGGCATTGCCTGCGATCGGATGGGACATGTTTGCAAGATCGGGAAGGCCATATACGCAAGGAAGGATAAGAGGGGAGGACTTGGTCTATGCCGAGACAGAATGGCGTTTTCCATTGCAAAGAGAAAAGAACAAATGGGGTGGGGTGCTGTTCATCAACACTTCCACAGCCAGCAGCAGAACCGAGAACATCAACCTGTTCAGCAACTTCGTGTTCGGTTACGGCGGCGGACTCAGGTTTATGATCAACGAAAAGAAAAGGGTGAATCTCGGTCTTGACTATGGCTTTGGCGCCAATGGGGCGCAGGGATTATTCCTCAACTTGAATGAATATTTCTAGACATCAGATATCATCACGCTGCAGACTTAAGCAGGGTGAAAATGATTTTGACGCGTTTTTGTTTTGGGTTAATAAGTGAAAAAGGGATTCTGGCTAAGATTGCTCCAAGATTTGCGGTGCTGTTTTCTCAATAGTTCGCGATAAGGAAAGTTTGCTTTAAATTCAACCTTATGTTTGTAGCGAAATTGTCGAACGCCAGAATCCTCTTTTTTTTCCTGTTGTTCAGTACCTTATTTTTTTCCCAAGCCTTTTCCCAGTCCAACAAGCCACAGTGGTGGTTTACCTACAACCATACCGGGAGATTTGCCGACAGATGGAGCTATGGCTTTGATCTAAACTACCGGACAAATGGTCTCGTGCCGCTCAATTCGAGCCTTACCGCTGCCCGTATGGGGATCAATTACCACACCAATACGGGGTTTCGAATCACTGCTGGATATGCTTGGTTTGGCACATTTGCATCCCAGCAGGACCGGATTTGGCTACACGAGAACCGACTCTATGAACAGGTTCAGTACAACCACGGCTCAGGAAAAGTCAACTTCACCCACCGCATTCGGATCGAGCACCGTTGGCGGCAACTGTTTACCGATGCGAGCTTAGGCGAAACCGATGTTTTCTTGACAAACAGATACCGCTACCTGATTCAGTTGGATGGGCCTATTCCGCGAAAGCCGGAAAGGAAGACATCGCTGCGTTGGCAGGCGGCCAATGAGTTTTTCATCCACAACCAAGAGGACATTGGCTATATGCTTTTTGACCAGAACCGGACTTTGGCGGGGCTACTGATTTCGCCGACAAAGACCACTAGTCTGGCGCTACTTTACCAGCTTATTCTTCAGCAGCAACCGTACCTCAGGGAAACCCGAGCGATCAATTCCATCAGGATCACACTTTTTCAATCTTTGGATTTCCGGAAGAAGAAAACGATCATCAGAGAGGAAGTTCCTGTGGTGGATTGATTTGCGGTACGTTGGGTTTCGTTTGAATAGCTGTTCGACCCCTTTGGGGTCGTCTGGATCGGGGTGGGCATGTTTTTATCCACGGGCGGCGGCCCGTGGCTATTCAGAAGTTTGACCCTGCCCATGGCGGCAGGCAGGCCTTTCAGGGTCGGTTTTTGGGTTCGGGTAATGGGATGCTGTTTGATTCCGAATTGATTTCCGGTTTGTGACCGAGGTATTTCCTGACCACGAAGTGGTCTAACTTCTCAATAGCCCCCGGTTGCACCGGGGGATCGGAATATGTAAGGAGATCGCGTCAACCCCAAAGGGGTTGAACCTTATTCACCTCCTTCCACTATCCTAATTTCCTCTTCCGTCAAGCCGTACAGTTCATACACCAGGGCATCGATTTCTTTGTCGATGCGGGTGATTTCGGATTGGAGGGCTTGGGCTTTGGCTTTTTGTTCATTGAAATACGCCATCCACTCCGCCTCCTCCGATAGACTCAATTTCACCTTCGCCTTGGCCAACTCCCCCAAAAATCCCTTGAAATCCAACTCAGGCCAGTTTTGGAGTTTGGTGGAAGGTTTGTCGATGGAGAATTTCGAACGTGTTAGTTGAATAAATGAGTTTAGAATAGAATCTAACCTTACATTTGCCTCCAAATTTGAATCCACCAGATTAACTATAGGCAATTGCAAATCATAGTTTATCACAGGGATAGGGAAAGGCTCCAAGTACTTCGTTTTAAATCGGAAATAACCACCCCGCAAAACTGCTCCAGTGTTTTGAAGAAAAAACCAAAAAACTGAAGAGTTTAAAACTCCGAGCAAATATTTATCATTCAAATCGAAATCCTCTTTTGTAAGTAAAAAGTAAACTTGAGTATTGTGAAAGTAGCCAGCATTGTCCAGTGTTAAATTGCCTCCTAGGGAGGTTTCAGGAGTTAGAATCTTTGGAGATTGGAATAGCGATATTTCTCTGGATCTGTGTAGGCTGTACCAAGCCCTTGGATTTGTTTTATATCGAATTTTCTTTTCGATTAGCTCTTGTTTGAAGGGCAGCATGTAACTGTATGCTTTGGGATACCGCTTTATGAATTCTTCTTCTTCAAATGGAACAGTTTTGCCATTAACCTCCTCGTGAGGATAAACGACAAAATAATCATTTCTAATAGGCGCATATCTTTTTACATCTTCACCTTTGAGAAGCGGTTTTACTACATCAGCTTCAATTGTTATTTCTTTACCTAATCTATCTGAAAAGCCAGTGAATTCACTGCCATTGATTTTTCCTTTAAGCAGAAAAATATCATCTCCCACCGAAACAACCCCTTGACTAATCCATTGGAAAACATCAATAGCCTTATATTTTTGTTGGTTGAGCTTTTTTAATATATTCTCAATGCCAGAATTTTGAAGACTCCATTTTTCCCCATCTAGACTGTCAAATGTTATGCTCCCGAATTCAATGGAATCAAAAATTTCTTTCGGATTTACCTGTGCATATTTGAATTCCGAATTTTCCTTGCTGAGATTCAGAATACAAGTGTAGGTAGAAGCGTCCTGAAACACCATTTCGGAACCAAAATGCAGAAGCAGTTCAATCGCCTTATTTTTTGACAAAAACAATCTGATTCCAGATCCAAAGTCGCTGACCAAAAATTTGTGAGGTAGAATGAAACTCACTTTTCCTTTTTTAGAAATAAGAGAAAATGCTCTCTCGATAAACAGGACATAGATATCAAATCTACCTGTGGCGCTTGCAAAGTGCTTCTCATAAAACTTGGACTCTTCTTCAAAATTGGTTCGTAATCCTTGAACTCTCAAATAAGGCGGATTACCCACAACCACATCAAATCCCCCTTTGGCGAAGACCTGCGGAAATTGTTCAGCCCAGTTGAATGCCAAGTCTCCCGCCACCGTAGGGTCATCTATCAGTGAGTTGCCGACCTTGATATTGGCATTGAGGCTGCTGAGTTTGCGCCCTTTCTTGGCCGTGCGCAGCCAAAGGGAGAGGCGGGCGATTTCGACGGACTCCTCGTTGATATCGACGCCGAAGATGTTGTTTTCGAGGATATGCTTCTCCACGTTGGGGAACACGATCGAGCTACCGAAGAGCATGGACTCGAGTTCGTCCAGGTAATGGTGCTCGGCCATCAGGAACTCGAGTACCTGATTCAGAAAAGCCCCCGACCCACAGGCAGGGTCACAGATGGCAAGCTGCATCAGCCAATTTCGGTAGTTCGTCAGTTTTTCCTTGAGTTCGGCCCGACGCTTTTGCTCCGCCTCCTTGGTCTTGAAGACCTTTCCGCGCGCAAATTCCTCGTCCACTATTTCGATTTCCTCCTTTTTCTCCCGGCACAGCCGCCCGAGTGTATTGTCCACGATGTACTTGGTGATGTACTTGGGCGTGTAGAAGACACCGTCCCGCTTGCGCTTGGTCTTGGACTTATCCACCTCCTGTCCGGCAAGTTGGGCACGGACGTTCTCGATATCGTTGAGACTGTGCTCGAAGATATGCCCGAGGATATTGGTATCGACCTCGGATTCGAAGTCGTACTCGGTCAGCTTTCGGACGTGCTTTTCCAGCACGGCATCGGAGATCGTGAGTCCATCCAGCACCGCATCCGGCGCAAAGAGTCCACCGTTGTAGGCGTGGATTTCGGCTTTGCCCGGCACCACCCGACCTGTGTTGAGGTAGCCGAAGTATTTGCGGAAGCGCTCATACAGCGGTCGGTACTCATCGAGCTCGCCGAGGTGTTTCCACTGCGCGACGATCTCCATGATCGAGTTGGGCGGCAACAGCCCCTTGTCCTCCGCAAAGAAGATGAACAGGAAGCGGTCGAGGAGTTTCTGGCTTTTCTTGTAGAGCGTCAGTTCGTCCTCCCCGGGATTGTGGGCGACCATATCCTGCCAAAGTTCCTGCTTGAAGGCAGAGTAGTCCGCATACAGTTGCTTCGTGACCTGTTCCTCGGCCAGGAGGGATTCTTCCTTGATCTTTTTGGGAATGCCGCCGAGGAGTTGGTCCCGGTGCAGCAGCAGCCATAGCAGGCGAAAATCCTCCGCGGCCATAGCCAGGACGTTGAACTCGACAAAGTCCACCGCATTGTCGATGTAGAAGCGCATCCTTTCGAAGTTGCTCGTTAGGACATAGACACATTCGGGTTGGTTGTTTTTGTAGTTGAAGGCCTGATCACGGATTTTGTCCAGGTCCTTGGTATCGGTTCCCTTGAGTTCGATGACGGCGAGTGCCTTGCCGTCTTTGAGGATGGCCCCGTCGGTCTTTTTGGAGTCCTTGATGTTTTTGAGTTCGGTGGTCAGGTTGAAATCCGGCTCGGGATTGATGGTATAGCCGAGGATTTTGACGAAAAGCTCTCGCAGAAAACCCTCCTGAAACTGTTCCTCCTTGGCGTTGCGGATGTTTTCGCGGATTTGGGGATGGTGGAAGTAGGCCGTGTAGGCCGCATAGCCCGATTGAACCGCCGCCGGGTCTAGGTGGGCTAGGTACTTCTTCAGGACAGAATTCTGGAAAAGGGGCATAGGAGACAGGAGACTTGAGACTAGATACTTGAGACAAAAGACAGGAAACGGATGTCGGAGAAGATAAGGTTAAACCACATCTCGAACTGCCGGCCCTCGGATTTTTTGAAAAATAGGCTGGTCGATCTCATACACGTTGCTTTGCTATAGGTGTCAAACTAATTGGTTTTTCAAGATAGGCAAGGAAAGGAAAAAACGAAAAGGGGAGGGGAATAAAAGTTTGGGGAGCTGCTTTTGACTCGGTTCCTGCTTTTGGTGTCGGCTATGTTAAAACCATTGAAATGGTTTTTTGAGTACATACATGGCGGTCCACATAGCCCACGGTTTAAACCGTGGGCTATGGAAGTGGACACCTAGTCGGGAATGGATTTATCCATTTCCTTAAATCGAACCGTCATTTACTTTATTATTCCCGGTTTGCTCATGCCTGTCACTGAAATCCAATATTCCCATCAAGAAACGCAGTCAAAAGTAGTCATGGCAACGAAGGTTGTAAATATTTTTCACCGAAAGCTTGCTTTTTCAAGAATTGAAAACTACCTTTTGTTCAGTGTACGGTACACTCACAGTTATATTATTTCACCTCTAAACATCCATGTTATGGAAAACAACCTTTCTATTACCATTCCGCCTGATGACTTGCAGGCCGTGAAGGCTGCCCTGCAGCAAATCCAGACCATCATGGCGCGTTATGTAGTCGCACTGACACCCGAGCAGCGCAAGGACCTGCCCAAGGTCAACGACGGCACGGAGCCCTTTATGGAAAAGATCATGGAATACGCCGTCGGCAACCCACAATTCCTGCCCGCCTATGTTATTCTTGGCGAGTTGCAGAAAGATTGGGATGTGTTTTCGGGTATTTTGCCGCTGCTGCGGATGATGGATCAGATTCGCGACAACCTCAGCGATACGGCCATGCTTGCGGGTTCGGAGGCCTACAAAGCCGGCTTGACCTATTACCAATCCGTCAAACAGGCAGCGAAAGTCAATGCCCCAGATGCAAAGGCGATCTACGAAGACCTGAGCAAGCGCTTCATGAAGCAAGGCAAGCGCACAAATTCCCCATCCATAGAATAGCAAGGTGAGCCCTAAAAAGAACTTAAACACAGGCCGGACCCGAAAGGGTCCGGTTTTTTGTTGCCCGTTTCGCTTGGGAAGACCTGCTAGGTTTTTGAAACTTGACAGGTCTTGAATTTGCGGCGGCGGATTGCTTGCTTCCTGTTTTGAAAACCATTGAAATGGTTTTGGGAATTGGGTTTTATCGCCCATCATAGCCCACGGTTTAAACCGTGGGTTATGAATGGGAACACAGTGCACGAAATGGATTTATCCATTTTTTTGGATTGTCGTGATATTGGTTTCAAAGTTTTCGGTTTCCAGATTTGTTCTGAACCTGATTCTTTGCTTGTTGGACACGAGTCGCCTCGGAACCGACACGAGTCAGCAAAAGGTCAAATCCTGAAATAAGTTGACACAAAACATGTCAACTATGGAAGAAGAATCAAAAAAAGAGGAATTAAAAAAGTACAAGACGGGTCGTCTGTTTCGGGAGGGTTTCAAGGTATCGGTGATAACG